>DASQDS010000039.1:0-13825 GCA_035634075.1 Pilimelia sp.
GTGGGTTCCGCGAAGCCGGTGGGTTCCGCGAAGCCGGCCGGTCCGCTGAAGCCGCCCGGCAAGCCCGGCGCGGGCAAGCCCGGCGCGGGTAAGCCCGGCGCCGGTAAGGCCGGCGCGGTGGCGAAGGCCAAGCGGACCCGCGCACCGCTGTGGGCGCGGCTGTGCACGGTGTTCGGCGCCACGCTGATGCTGGTCAGCGGCGTGACGCTGGTCGGCACGGAGGCGCTGCTGGCCCGCTACGAGGGGGCCGTCACCGAGGATGACCTGTTCGGCGACGAGGCGGCCGCGGCGCCGGAGGCCGCGAGCGACATCACCGGCCCGCTGAACGTCCTGCTGGTCGGCATCGACCGCCGGGAGCGGGTGCCCACCTGGGTCCCGAAGGCGGACTCGATCATGATCATGCATATCCCCGCGGAGCTGGACCGCGCCTACCTCTTCTCGCTCCCGCGCGACCTGCTCGTGGACATCCCCCGCTTCGACAAGGCCGGCTTTCGCGGCGGGCGGGACAAGCTGACGCACGCGATGGCGCACGGCTCCAACGTGCCGGGGTCGACGAACAAGGACGCCGCGCGGGGCTTCGAGCTGCTGGCGAACACTGTCAGCGAGTACACCGGCATCGCCCGCTTCGAAGCCGGTGCGATCATCAACTTCAATGGCTTCAAAAAGATCGTCGACGCCATGGGCGGCGTGACGATGCACATCGACCAGAACGTCGAGTCCATCCACATGCGGCCCGACGGCAAGCCGCGCCGGCTGATCGGCGGCGCCGAGGGCCCCAACGCCTACACCGGGCCGCGGGCGAAGTACGTGAAGGGCACCCGGCACCTGGCCGGCTGGCAGGCGCTGGACTACGTCCGGCAGCGGTACATTCCGGGCGCCGACTACGCGCGGCAGCGCCACCAGCAGCAGTTCATCCGGGCGATGGCCAGCCAGGCGCTGAGCAAGGACGTCGCGAAGAACCCCCGCAAGCTCGACGCGGTGATCCGCGCGGCCGGTGAGTCGCTGGTCTTCAACGGCCGCGGCCGCAGCCCGGTGGAGTTCGCCTTCGCGCTGCGCGGGCTGAGTTCCGAGGCGATCACGATGGTGAAGCTGCCCGGCGGCGGGGAGTTCGACGGCGACGACTACATCGGTGAGCGGCTGGAGCCGGTGGCGGCGGAGTTCTTCGCCGCGTTGCGCGGCAACACCGTCGACCAGTTCCTGTTGGCCCGGCGCGAGCTCATCAACGCCACCTCGTAGCGGTCAACCGGTCCGGCGGGCGCGGCGCAGGCCGCCGCCCAGCCCGGCGAGGACCCGCCACACCCACGCCGCCGCGATCGCCACCAGGGCCAGCTCGACGATGCCGACGAGCAGGAACGCGAGCGCGTTCGTGCTTGCGACGCCCGGGTAGTTGCCACCCAGCGAGTCGAACACCGCCGGCAGGCCGATGAGCAGGGCCAGCGTCCCGAAGACCAGGACGGCGGCGTACTCGGCCAGGGCGATCAGCGCCGCCAGCCGGGCATTGCGCAGCGGCGGGCTCACCGCGGCGGCCAGCAGCACCGCCAGCAGGGGGGCCGCCATGGTCGGCACGGTGGTGAAGTCGGCCGCGGCGGACCGCCCCCCGAAGGTGTTCCCGTCCGGCAGCAGCCAGCGCAGGAACGCGAAGACGATGAGCAGGGCGGCGTACGCCAGCAGCGCCCAGACGGCGAACGTCCGGAGCTGGGTGCCGCCGGGCGGGGTGGGGGTGGTCATGCCTGACTCCATTCGGGGTTCCGGTTCGGTGCCGCCGGATCGTACCGGAGCCTGTGGCCTACCTCACAGCGCCGGAGCGGCCACATTCCCTGGCCGGCCGGGCCCCCGGGTGGGGCGGTGGCGCCCGCGCGATTAGACTCGCCGCATCCCCGCCGACGCGTGGGGACGAGACCACCCGAGGAGTCTGAGCGTGGCCAATCCGCTGCACGTCGAGGTCGTCGCCGTCGAGGAGAAGATCTGGGCCGGCGAGGCCGAGATGCTCGTCGCCCGCACCACCGAGGGCGAGCTGGGCGTCCTGCCGGGCCACGCGCCCCTGCTGGGCCAGCTGGCCGAGCCGAGCCAGGTCCGCGTGAAGCTGGCCGGCGGCGAGCAGCTGGCGTACGACGTGGCCGGCGGGTTCCTGTCGGTGACGGCGGAGGGCGTGACCGTCCTGGCGGAGAGCGCGACCGCGGCCACGCCCGAGACGCGCTGACCGGCGCTGCCGATGCTGATCGTGGAAGGGGTCGGGATCGGCGTCCTTCTCCTGCTGGTCGCCCTGCTCGCCCTGTTCGTCCGCCGGGCGCTCGTCGCCCGCGCGGGCGGCACGATCAAGCTCAGCGTGCGGTTGTCCGACAACCCCAACGCGCGCGGCTGGTCGCCGGGCTTCGCCCGCTTCGCGGGTGACGAGCTGCGGTGGTATCGGATGTTCAGCTTTTCCCCCAGCCCGCGCCGGATCCTGTCCCGGCACGGGCTGGTGGTGCAGACCCAGCGGGTCCCGGCCGGCCCGGAGCGGCTGACCCTACCGGGCGACTGGGTGGTCCTGCGGTGCGTCAGCCACCGCGTCCCGGTCGACATCGCGATGGCCAGCTCGACGGTGACGGGCTTCCTGTCCTGGCTGGAAGCCGCGCCGCCGGGCGCCGTCCCCACGCGCCTGGCCACCCACTGACGCCCGACCGGGCTGTCGAGTCACCGCTGCGCACCGGGGACCCAGCGGACGTCGCCGTCCGGGTTGGCCGTTCTGGCCAGAATGAACAACAAGTCGGACAGCCGGTTGAGATACTTGGCGGGCAGCGGGCTGGTGCGCTCCGGTTCCTCGGCCAGCAGCGCCCACGTCGTGCGTTCGGCGCGCCGGGCCACCGTCCGCGCCACATGCAGCAGAGCCGCCCCCGCCGTCCCGCCGGGCAGCACGAAGGAGTCGAGCGGGGACAACTTGGCGTTGTACACGTCGCACCAACCCTCGAGGCGGGTGATGTAGTCCTCGGTGACCCGCAGCGGCGGGTGCGGCGGCGGTTCGGGGGTGATCGGGTTGCCCAGGTCGGCGCCGAGGTCGAACAGGTCGTTCTGCAGCACGACAAGCACCGCTCGGACGTCGTCGGGCAGCTGCCCCAGCGCCAACGCCACGCCGATCGCGGCGTTGCACTCGTCGGTGTCCGCGTACGCCGCGATCCGCGGCGCCGTCTTCGGGACCAACTCGTTGTTGACCAGCCTGGTCGTGCCGGCATCGCCGGCGCGGGTGTAGATGCGCGTGAGGTGGACGGCCATGACGCACAGCGTACGGGCCCCCGCGGGGACCGGGCCCGGCGACGCGTGGCCGGAGCTGGCGCTGGTCGCCGCGACAGCCGGCCCTACGATGGCCGGCGTGGATGTGATCCGGGTACAGGGCGGCAGTCGACTCGCCGGGCAGGTGCACGTCGTCGGTGCGAAGAACTCGGCGCTGAAGTTGATGGCCGCCGCGCTGCTGGCCCCCGGCCGCAGCGTGATCGCCAACGTGCCCCGGATCACGGACATCGCGATCATGGCGGAGGTGCTGCGGCGCCTCGGCTGCACCGTCGCGTTCGAGGGCGACGAGGTGACCATCGACGTGCCGGAGGAGCCGGGCACGGAGGCGGACTACGACCTGGTCCGGCTGCTGCGGGCGTCCATCTGCGTGCTGGGGCCGCTGCTGGCCCGGCGCGGGTACGTGCGGGTGGCGCATCCGGGCGGTGACGCCATCGGGTCGCGCGGGCTGGACATGCACGTGGCCGGCCTGGCCCGGATGGGCGCCGACATCGCCGGCGAGCACGGGTACGTCATCGCGTCGGCGCCGGGCGGCCTGCGCGGCGCCACCATCTGGCTGGATTTTCCGAGCGTCGGCGCCACCGAGAACCTGCTGATGGCGGCCGTCCTGGCCAAGGGCGTGACGGAGATCGACAACGCCGCGCGGGAGCCGGAGATCGTGGACATCTGCGCGATGCTGACCGGGATGGGTGCGCACATCTCCGGCGCCGGCACGGCCACGCTGCGGATCGAGGGCGTGGACTCGCTCGCCCCGGTGCGGCATGCCACGGTGGGCGACCGCATCGTCGCGGGCACCTGGGCGTTCGGCGCCGCGATGACCCGCGGGGACGTGACGGTGACCGGGGTGGACCCGCGGTTCTTGGAGATCGCCCTGGACAAGCTCATCACCGCGGGCGGCCTGGTGGAGACCCGGGGGACCGAGGCGTTCCGGGTCCAGATGGACCGCCGGCCCAGCGCCGTGGACGTGGTCACCCTGCCGTTCCCCGGCTTCGCCACGGACCTGCTGCCGATGGCCATCGGCCTGGCGGCGGTGAGCGACGGGGCCTCGCTCATCACCGAGAACATCTTCGACGGCCGGTTCATGTTCGTGAACGAGATGGCCCGGCTGGGCGCGGACGTGCGGACCGACGGGCACCACGCCGTGGTACGCGGGCGGCCCGCCCTCTCCGGCGCCCCGGTGCGGGCCACCGACATCCGGGCCGGCGCCGGCCTGGTGATCGCCGGGCTGTGCGCGGACGGCGTGACCGAGGTCAGCCACGTGCACCACATCGACCGGGGCTATCCGGACTTCGTCGCGGACCTGCGCGCACTCGGCGTGCCGGTGGAGCGGGACGTGGTGCCGGAGGACCCGGCGTACAGCTTCTGACGACCGACGGGCAGGGAGGGCAGATGGCGGGTCGACTCGCGGTCATCGGGGCCGGGCTGATGGGTTCGGGCATCGCGCAGGTCGCCGCGGTGGCCGGGTGGGAGGTGGTCCTGCGCGACCTGGACGAGCCGGCGGTGGCGCGCGGGCTGGCGGCGGCGCGGCGTTCGCTGGAGAAGTTCGCGGCCAAGGGCAGGATCAACGGCGACGCCGTCGAGGCCGCGCTGGCCCGGATCACGCCGACCACCGAGCTGGAGGCCGCGGCCGACGCCGACATCGTGGTGGAGGCGGTCTTCGAGCGGCTGGAGGCCAAGCACGAGGTGTTCCGGGCGCTGGACCGGGTCTGCAAGGACGGCGCCGTGCTGGCCACCAACACGTCCGCCATCCCGATCACCAGGATCGCGGCCGTGACCCGGCGACCCGAGTCCGTCGTGGGCACGCACTTCTTCTCGCCGGTGCCGATGATGGCGCTGTGCGAGCTGGTGCGCGGCTACAAGACCGCGGACGGCACCCTGGCCGCCGCCCGGGCGTTCGCCGAGGGCGTCGGCAAGACCTGCGTGGTGGTCAACCGGGACCTGGCCGGCTTCGTCACCACCCGGCTCATCACCGCTCTCGTGATGGAGGCGGTCAGCCTCGTCGAGTCCGGTGTGGTCACCGCGGAAGACCTGGACACCGCGTGCCGGCTGGGCTTCGGGCACGCCATGGGGCCGCTGGCCACGACGGACCTCACCGGCGTGGACGTCCTGCTCAACGCGACGCGCAACATCCACGAGGCCACCGGCGACCCGAAGTTCTTCCCGCCCGAGCTGCTGCAGCGGATGGCCGCCGCCGGGGACCTGGGCCGCAAGTCCGGCAAGGGCTTCTACGCGTACGGCTGACCGGCGGGTGCGTTTGGGTGGGGCGGGGTGGGGAACGCCGGAGGCATGACACAGAGCGGCGACGACACGCGGCAGTGGGACACCCCGGAGGGGCAGGCCGAGGTGCTCGAGGTCGAGTCGCCCGGCACGGCGGCCGACGCCGAGGCGGGCCACTCCCAGGTGCTCGGCAGGGGCGTCGAGGTGGACCGGGCGGCGGCCGAGGCGGGGCCCGGGGACCCGCTGACCGGTGCCCGGACAGACGCGGACGGCCACCCCGTCGCCTGACAGGTCGCTCAGTCGGCCGACAGGGCGGCACCGAGGAAGGCGAAGGCGGCCGGCGTGATCCGGTTCCAGTACCCCCGCGTGTGCCCGCCCCGGTCGTAGCCGCCGGCCGCCGGCGGTTGCGGCAGCGCCCGTTCCAGTGCCCGCACGTCGTCGTAGAAGCCGTCGGACCGCCCGCACCACAACCCGACCGGCGTGCCGCGCAGGGCGCCCGCGCCGCTGACCACGTCGTCGCCGGAGTCCACGGCGGGCGAGAAGGCGGCCACCGCGCGCAGCCAGCCCGGGTACGCCTCCGCCAGCAGCAGCGCGCCGTACCCGCCCATCGACCAGCCCCACGCCGCCATCCGGTCCGCGGCGAAGCCCCGCCGCGCGCACCACGCCGGCACCTCCTCGCGCACCATCCGCTGCGGGTCGTCGCCCGCGGTCGGCCGCCAGGCGAGCCGGTCGCCGGTGGCACCGGCCAGGACGAACGGTGGCGCCCCCGCGGCGACGGCGGCGCTGAGGAAGCGGCCGAGCCCGAAGCGCGGGAAGTCGGCCGCCGTCGCCGACGCGCCGTGCAGCACGAGGCACACCGGCAGGCCGCGCCCGTCGCCGTGCCCGGCGGGGACGGCGGTGTAGAACGTGACGTCCCGCCCCCGGGCGGCTGACCGGCGCGTCTCCACCCGCTCGGCGCCGGCCGGCGCGGCGGGGATCACGCCGTCCGGGCCGGTGTCCTCGCGGCGCCTGAGCACCGCGGCGCCGGCGGTGGCCACCCCGGCCGTCGCCAGCGCGACCACGCCGGCGCCCAGCACCGTCCGTCGCGACCACCGTGGACCCGTCCCGGAGCGCTCCGCCATACGCGGCATCGTGCCATCCCGGGGACGGCCGCGCCGCACCCGCACAGCACACCTGATGCGCTGTACGGGTGCGGCGCGACCCGCGCTCAGCCGCCCAGTTGGACGTGCAGGATGCGCTCGTTGCTGTTGTTGGCGACGCTGTCCTTGTCGCCGCTGTTGGTGGTGGTCAGCCACAGGCCGCCGTCCGGTGCCGGCTCCACGGTGCGCAGCCGGCCGTAGGTGCCGGCGAAGTACTGCTGCACGTTCGTCAGGTTGCTGCCACTGATCACCGCCCGGTACAGCCGGGCGCCGCGCGCGCAGGCGATGTAGAGCGCGTCACGGACGACCGCGATGCCGCTGCACGAGCCGCTCGCCGTGGTGTACGTGTGCTTCGGCGCGATGAAGCCCGGGGTGGAGCAGCCCGAGCCGGAGGTGCCCTCGCAGCTCGGCCACCCGTAGTTGCCGCCGCGGGTGATGAGGTTGGTCTCGTCCATCACGCTGTTGCCGAACTCCTGCTCCCAGAGCCGGCCCTGCGAGTCGAACGCGATGCCCTGCGGGTTGCGGTGCCCGTAGCTCCACACGTAGTTGCCGAAGGGGTTGTCCGCCGGCACGGTGCCGTCCGGGTTGACCCGCAGGATCTTGCCCGCGAGGCTGTTGAGGTTCTGCGGCAGCGAGGTGCTCTGGCCGTCACCGGTGGCCACGTACAGCTTGCCGTCGGGGCCCCAGCGCAGCCGGCCGCCATTGTGGAACTTGTTGCGCGGGATGTTGCTCACCAGCACCTGGCGCGACTCCGTCTCCAGCACGTTCCCCGCCGTCAACCGGATCCGGACGACCCGGTTGTCGGTCGTCGTGGTGTGCATGATGTAGAGCCAGCGGTCGGTGGCGAAGCTCGGCGAGACGGCCAGGCCCATGAGGCCGCCCTCGCCGTCGGTGCCGGCCACGTCCGGCACGACGCCGACGGTGGTCTTCACGCGGGTGGTGGGGTTGAGCCGCACCAGGTCCCGGGCGTCGCGGCGGGCGTACAGGATCGAGCCGTCCGGCAGGGTCACCAGGCCCCACGGGATGTCGGTGTCGGTGGCCAGCTGGGTGACCGCGCAGACCGGGTTCGCGCACGCCTGGCCCGTGCTGGCACTGACCGTGGCGCTCGGCGGCGAGGTGTTGCCCTGCGCGTCCCGGGCGGTCACCCGGTAGCTGTACGTCGTCCCGGCGGCCAGGCCGCTGTCGATGAACGAGACCAGCCCGCCGGCCACCACGCCGACCTGGACGCCGCCGCGGAAGACGATGTACCCGGTGACGGCCTCGTTGTCGGTGGACGGCGACCAGGTCAGCGTCACCGTGGTGCCGGCCACCGTGGCGCGCAGGTTGCCCGGCGCGGTGGGCGCCTCGCTGTCCACCTGGCACTGCGGCGGCGTCACCGTCACCGTGTCGCTGGCCTGCGAGACGTTGCCCGCGGCGTCGCGCGCGTTGACGTACCAGCCCCATGGTGCCCCGGGCACCACGGTCAGCGTGGCCGTCGTGGCGGTGCCGGCGACCGAGGTGACCTGCTGCCCGTCGTGGAAGATGTCGTAGAACGCGACGCCGGTGTCGTCGGTCGCGGCGGTCCAGGACAGCGTGACCGACCGGCACGTCAGGTCGCTGGCGGCCAGGCCGGCCGGGGCGCTCGGCGGCGTGGCGTCGCCGCTCTGCCGGGTCCAGCGCTGGTCCGCGGCGCCGGTGCAGGTGGCGACCTGCGCCACCGGGCCGTTGGCGGCCGGGCTCAGGCACAGGCCGGACTGCACGCCGGTGATCGCGCCGTCGGCGCCCATCCGCCACTGTTGGTTGGTGCCGCCGTTGCACGTCCACGCGATGAGCGCCGTGCCCGGCCGGGTGCTGCGGTTTGGTACGTCCAGGCACAACGTGCCGGTCTCGAAGACCCGCAGCTCGCCGGCGGCGGTCAGCTCCCAACTCTGGCTGGGCGTGCCCGCGCAGGGCTGAACCTGGACCGCGACGCCGGACGCCGTTCCGCCGCCGGCCAGGTCCAGGCACCGGGCGGAGGCGCTGTGGACCAGTGGGCTGCCGATCGCGGCCGACGCCGGCTCCGACCGACTCAGGACCACCGTGACACCGGTTGCGAGGACGGCCAGCGCGAGCGCGAGGCGTGATACTGCGTGTGCGCGCATCTTGTCTCCAGGTTTAGGGGCCCGCCGAAGGGGGGTTTCGGCTCGCGCGCCGCCCTACCCGGGCAAGGGCTTTCCTAAACACATCTGTCAATGTCTTAAGGTACGCTTCAGCCGTCGCGGGCGGTCGTCCAGCGGAACGTGGCCAGGCACAGCACGAGCCCGCCCACGCACCAGGCGGCCAGCACCAGCGCGACGGTGCCCAGCTCCCAGGTCCCCGCCGGTTCGGTGCTGGCGAAGGAGTCCGGCAGGAACACCGACCGGAGCCCCTGGCACATCCACTTGAGCGGGAAGACCGCGGCGACCTGCTGCATCCACGCGGGCAGGTCGGCGAAGACGAAGAACACGCCGGAGATGAACTGCAGCACCAGCGCCACCGGGGTGACGACCGCCGAGGCGCCGCGCCCGCTGCGGGCCACGGACGAGAACGCGATGCCGCACAGTGTGCACGCGGTGATCCCGAGCAGCGAGACCCAGGCGAACGTCGCCCACCGCTGCGCCGTGGTCGGCAGGTCCAGGCCGAACAGCCCGACCGCGACGGCGAGCAGGATCGCGGTCTCCGCGATGCCGATCGCGGTCACCATCACGACCTTGCCGGCGAAATACACCCACGGCGGCATCGGGGTGCCGCGCAGCCGCTTCAGGACACCCCGGTCGCGTTCGATGGGGATCTGGATCGCCAGGCTCTGGAAGCCGACGCTCAGCAGGCCGGTGGCGATCATGCCGGTGACGAAGTACTGCGTGAAGTCCACCCCGGGCGCGAGCTCACGGTCGAAGATCGACGCGAAGATCAGGATCATGATGACCGGGAAGGCCATCGTGAAGACCACCGACTCCCGGCTGCGCAGGAACTGGCGCACCTCCAGCTGCCCCTGCCGCCAACCCAGCCGGAGGGGGGTCACGCGTGCTCCCCGATCATCGCCAGGTAGGCGTCCTCGAGCGTCGGCCGGGTGACCGTGAGGCCGGGAACCTCGCCGCCGAACCGGCCGGCCAGCTCGGCCACCAGCGCCGTCGGCGTCGGCGTCGAGGTCGACTCCGCCGCCCCGTCCGGCGTCCGCCAGGAGACTGTCGCCGGGGCGTCCTGGCGCTGGCCGAGCCGACCGGGCGCGTCCACGGCGACCAGGCGCCCGCCGGTGATGACGCCGACCCTGTCCGCCAGCGCCTCCGCCTCCTGCAGGTAGTGGGTGGTCAGCACGATCGTGGTGCCGGCGTCGGCCAGCTGCCGGATCAGCTCCCAGAAGTCGCGGCGCGCCTCCGGGTCGAAGCCGGTGGTCGGCTCGTCCAGGAAGAGCAGCTCCGGGCGGCCGACGATACCCAACGCCACGTCGAGGCGGCGCTTCTGGCCGCCCGACAGCGTGTGGGTGCGGGCCCCGGCCTTGCCGGCCAGCCCGACCCGGGCCACCACCTCGGCGGGGTCGTCGGCGGCCGGGTAGAAGGTGGCGAAGTGGCGGACCACCTCGCCCACGGTCAGCGCGTCGAACTCGCCGGTCCCCTGCAGCACGATGCCCACGCGGGCGCGCCACGCGGCGTCGGCGGCACCCGGGTCGGCACCCAGCACGGTGACCTCGCCCGCGTCCCGCCGGCGGTACCCCTCGAGGATCTCCACCGTCGTGGTCTTGCCCGCGCCGTTCGGGCCCAGCAGCGCGAAGACCTCGCCGCGGCGTACGTCCAGATCCAGGCCGGCGACCGCGGGCGTACCGGCGTACGACTTTCGCAGCCCGCGCACGCGGATCGCCAACTCGTCGGTCACCGGGCCATTATGGTCACCCGCCCGGCGCGGCCCTCAGCGCAGGGCCAGTGAGATCCCGCACGCGGCGACCATGCCCCCGAGGACCACCAGGCCGACGCCGCCCGGGTCCACCCGGGCGGCGAACCGGCTGTCGGCCACCGCCACCGCCACCGGCAGGCCGGCGAACGGGGCGATCAGGAAGGCGAGGTACCCGAGGAGCCGGAGCGGCGCCTGCACCGCGGCGTCGCCCTGGCCGAGTGCCACCAGCCCGCCGGCCAGCAGCGCCACCACCGTGGCGGCGGCGGCGCCCAGCAGCGGCAGCAGCGGCAGCGCCGGCCAGGGCAGGGTCGGCCGGGGGCCGTCGCGGCGCAGGCCGACGACCTCGCGGGCGGCCCGGGAGAGCAGTTCGTCCGCGTCCGTGCCGGCCTCGGCCTCGGTCGGCTCCGGAGTGTCGCCGAGCGTCGCGCCCCGCCAGCCGAGCGTGCGGCGCAACTGCACCCACAGCTGGTGCGCCTCCTCGTCGACGGTGACGAGCGCCGACGCCGCGGCGGCCGTCTGCCGCTCGGCGCGTTCGGCGGCGGCGGTGGCGGCGGCTAGCTCCTCCCGGGCGCGGGTCAGGCCGGCCGCGTACGCCTCATGGGCGGCCGCGGTGTCCGCGTCGCGCCGCTCGGCGGCGGCGGCCAACCGGTCCACCAGGCGGCGGTACTGGGCGAGCCTGTCGGTGGTCACGGCTGGCCCACCGCGTACGGGATGATCAGCTCGGGCGTCCGGTGCACGGCCCGGTCGAAGAACAGCGCGCGGCGCGGGCGTGGGTACCAGTTCGGCCCGCCGGGTGTCGGGGTGAGCGGGGCCAGGTCCGGCCCGTGCACGTCCAGCGCGACCCAGGCGCCGATGGGGTCGAACCGCGCGCCCAGGCCACCCAGGTCGTCCCGCAGGCGGGCGACGGAGCGCCACCAGCCGAGCACGTGCACCCGGCGCTCCGGGCCGCGCGACAACAGGTGGCGCAGCCGCTCGTGACCGGTCGGGCCGCCGCCGGCGGGCCGGGCGGACAACGCGTCGGCGGCGGCGTCCCAGGCGTACGCCAGGACGTAATGCGGCACGTCGCGCGGGCCGTCGGCGGGTGTTTCGGGGTGCGGCTCGGCGAGGGCGTCGGCGAGCAGGTCCGCCACCGTGTCCGCGTCGTACCAGGCGGCGTCGGGGAGCTGCCCGTGCAGCGCGCGGGCGGCCGCGTCGGCGTCGGCGTCCAGGCAGGCCACGCTGAACCGGGCGGTCCCGACCGGGTGGGCGTCGGCCAGCGAGAGCCCGGCGGCGCGCAGTACGGCGCACGCCTCGTCCACCCGGGTGCCCAGTACGGCCAGGTTGCGTCCGGGGGCCCGGGCGAGCCGGACGCCGGCCGGCCGGGCCGCCACGTCGATCGTCTCGCCGAGCAGCGCCAGGCCGCCCTGCCGGTCATCCGGCGCGGCGCCGAAGCTACCCAGCGCGGCGCCGCCGGGCTCACGCCGGGGGAGCGCGGGCACCGTCTCGCCGTCGAACAGCCGCGGCGGCGGCATCCCGTCCGGGCGGGTGTGCCACAGCTTGTCCTGCAGCTCCCGCCACGCGGTGCGGTCGCCGGCGTCCGGCAGCCGGACGACCCGGTTCGCCGTCGGCACGCCCGAGTCGGCGTTGACCACAGCGTGGAACCGGGGGATGACGTCCGCGGCGAGGTTGGTCTCGGCCAGCACGCGCCGCGCCTTGGGCAGCGCGATGCGGAGCGTGAACTGCGCGACGAGCGCGGAGCGCCCCCACAGCGCCTCGATGCCGGAGACGTCCTGGGAGGCCAGCACCAGGTGGATCCCCTGCGACCGGCCGCGCCGGGCCAGGTCCTCGAGCAGCGCGACGGCCTCGGCCGCCACCTGGTCCCGGCCGGCCAGCAGCACCTGGAACTCGTCGATGACCGCGACGACCCGGGGCCAGTGCCCGCCGGGGTCCTCCGCCCGCAGCTCGGCGAGCTTGGTCGCCTCGCACGCCTTGGCTGCCTGCGCGCGGCGGCGCAGCTCGTCGGTGAGATGCCGCAACAGGGCGAGGCCGAACTCCCGGTCGCTGTTGACGTTGACCCCGACCAGGCGCACCTGCGGCAGCCAGCTCGGGTCGCGCGGGCTGGGCGCGAACCGGGCGAACGACACGCCCTCCTTGAAGTCCAGCAGGTAGAGGGCCAGCTCGGCGGGGGAGTACCGCGCGCACAGCGCCGCCAGCCAGGCGTAGATCAGGTTGGTCTTGCCCGAGCCGGACGGCCCGGCGATGAGCGCGTGCGGCGGGTCGTCGCCGAGCATGACCTCCACGAGCCGCCCGTCAGGGCCGTCGCCCAGCGGGGCGAGCAGCCCACCGGCGGAGGAGTCGGCCCACAGCTTCTCCGGCTCCAGGTCGCCGAACGACGCGGGCGGCGGCCCGGCCAGCACCCGGTCGGCGATCCCCCGGCAGACGGCCGCGACCCGCTCGGCGGGCGGCGGCGGGTCCAGCAGGATCGGCATCGGGCCGGTGACGGCGCAGCTCGCGGAGGCGCCGTCCACGGTGGTGTCCGTGCCCGCGTCGGCGGCCGCGCCGCCGGCCGCGACGGTGATCCGGTGCACGGTCGGGTGGTCGGCGACCGGCAACCCGCGGCCCACCACGTGGACGCCACAGGCAACGCCGGTGCGCAGGATGCGGTCGAGCTGCGCGCGCTGCGCCCCGGTCAGTTCCTCGGCCGTGGCGGCGTCCCCGAGCAGCACGAGCAGCCGCCACGGCTCGGCGCGCGGGCCGGCGCCGGCCGCGGTCAGCTCCGCCAGGCTGGCGTACTCCCCGGCCAGCACGCTTTCGTTGATCCGCCGGATGACCTCGACGTGCTCGTCGAGCATCGCGGTCAGGCCGCCGGGGCCGACGAAGGCCAGGACGTCCGCGGTCACCAGGGGCGCGAAGCCGGCCAGGCTGCCGCCGAGGTGCTCCGGGTCGTACACGGTGAGCCGCACGTCCCCCGGTCGGGCGCAGCCCAGCGCGCGCAGCAGCACCCCGGCAATCAGGCCGTCCACCGCGGCGGCCCGGTCGCCGGCGAGCCACAGGTGGGCGCGGTCCAGCAGCGGCACCAGGGCCGGCAGCGGGCGTTCGGACTGGATGGCCCCGATCCGCAGCAGCGGTGCGGGGACCGGGCCGTCGGGTTCGCTCGGCCGCCACGTCCGCCAGGACGAGCCGGCGGCCCCGGGCGCGCACCGGATGGCGAGCGAGTCCAGCTCCCGCCCCAGGGCGCTGGCCCGCCCCCGGAAGTGCTCGGTGGCCTCCCGCAGCGCGTCGTCGCGCGCCGCGACCAGCCCGGCAACCAGTTCCTCGTGGTCGGTGCGCCGGGCGTCCGC
>DASQDS010000040.1:0-19591 GCA_035634075.1 Pilimelia sp.
CGTGGTCTGGGCGGCCGTGGTCTGGGCGCCCGCGCGTTGGCGGCGGGCGGGGCCGCCCGCCGCGGCCTTGGCCCGGCCCCGCTTACCGGGCGTGCCGGAGGTGGGTGTCGTGGCCGCGGGCCCGGGGGTATCCCCCGTCGTCGCCCCTTCCGCCCGGGCCTGCGCCGAGGGCTGCAACGCCGGCGCCCCTGTGCCGCCGGACGGTTCCGGCAGCGGTGCCACCGGCGACGACCCTGCCGGGTCGCCCTGGTCCGGGGTGGGCCGCGCGTGCGGAACCTCCGCTGAGACCGCCTGGTCGCTGGTCCGGGCGGGCCGGGCGGCCTTCGCCGTCCGGGCCGGCTTGCGGGCCGGTGCGGCATCGAGTTGGGCTTCGGTGCGGCCGAGGGGACCAGCGCCGGGCCGGGGGCCTTCCTCGGAACGCTGGGCCCTGTCGGGCGCCTCGCGGGGCGCGGTTGCCCGGGACGGCGGTCGGCCTGCCCGGCGACCGGGCGCCTGGCCAGCCGGCTCGTCCTCGCCCGCCGGCGGTGGCTGGAAGACGACCGGCGGAGGGCTCTTGACAGCGCGCGGGCGACCGGGCGTCGCACGGGCGGTATCGGTGGGGGCCGACGACGCCGGCGCCGCTCCGGGCGCCTTCGCGGGAGTCGATTCTTCTGTCGCAGGGGTCGGCTGTGCGGGCGTCGCATTGGCCCGGGGACCCTTGCCAGACACCCGGCCGGCCCGGCCCGACGCAGCCGGGCCGGCTGTCGTCTCCGCCGGCGGGCTCGCCGCCGACTCAGCGCCCTGTCCCACCGTGGGGTCGGAGGGGTCGGACGCTGATGCGCCGCCCTCGCCCGCAGGCTGGGCTTTCGCCGGAGCGCGGCGGGGCCTGGGGGCGGGCGACGTTCGTTCCTCGTCCATGTCCGCAGCCTAACCGTGCGTGGCCGATGTCACCTCCGGATAGGCGGCGGGTCGGCGACGCGTGCCGCCGACCCACCCGGTGCCTACGGGATCTTCAGGTCGAGGGTCTTCGCCCCCGCCGCCGGGATGGCGACCCGCTTGGCGTGTGCCTTGTCCGTCGCCCCGTCGTACCAGCCGTCGAGCTGCCGGTCCTGGTCGCTGACCAGGTACCGGATCTTGATCGTTTGTGCGCCCACGAGGCTCATCCGATAGCTGCCGTCCGGGCCGGAGTCCGCGAAGCCGAGGGGGTCGCCGGTGACCGCGTTGTAGGCGACGAGCCGCCCGTCGTCGACGGCCCCGCCCCGCAAGGTCACCGTCCCGCGCAGCACAGCGCCCGGCCGGAGCGCCGGACTGTACGTGGTGGCGCCGCCGGCTACCACCTTGACCTTTCGCGCGAGGAAACGGTTGCCCGTACCGCCGGACCACTGCGACGGCGCACCGTGGGCGACGAAATACAGCGGCCACTCGTACGGCCCGAGCCCTGTGATCGTGTATCGGCCGGTTTCCTCGATCAGTTGCTCGCCCGACGGTCCCGACAGGCCCCACGAGGTGTGGGAGACGCTCCCGCCGGTCACCGGCTGGCCGGTTGAGGCGAGCGTCGCCGTGCCGGTGATCGTGCCGGCCGGGTCCAGCCGTACCGGCGGCGCACCGGCCACCGTGCCGGCCCGCACGCTGATCCTGCGTGCGGACGGCTGGCTGCCCGTCCCGCCCTTGCTGCCGACCCACTGGTGGCCAAGGCCGCTGCCGGCCGGCGCGAAGACAAACAGGTTGTACGTTCCTGGCGCCAGCGCCTTCGTCCGGAGGCGGCCCTGCGCGTCGCTGCACCGCCGGTCGTCGCCGTCGGCGATCATGCCGTCAGCCGGTTGCCGGGCGACCGCGCAGGCATCGGCGATCGACGCGCCTGTCCTGGCGTCGGTTACCACCGCCTCGATCGCCCCACCCAGCGTTACCGGCACCGGAACGGCCACCGACTGGTCCAGCACGGCCGTCGCCGCGATCGAGCTTTGAAGGTGGAGAGTGTCCTCGTCCTGCGGAAAGACGGTGGCCCGGTACTGACCGGGTGGCACGTCGGTGAAGACCAGCTCTGTGCCGTCCGTGCAGCGGTAGGCGCGGGCGGCTCCGGTCAGGATGGTGCAGAAGTTCCGGATTGGCGTGCCGGACGAGGCGTCCTGCGGTGTCACGCGGAGTTCGGCGCCTGCGAGCAGAGTGTCGTCCACCGTCACCGTCCCGCCGGTGTTCGGCACCGAGATCCGGTCGGCCGCTGCCGCGGTCTCCTTGCCGTAGGCGTACTGCCGCCGGCCCGTCCGTTCGTCGGTGAAACTGATCAGGTACGAACCGGGGGGCACGTCGGACACCCGGTAGTAGCCGTCGTCGTCGGTCGTGGTGCCGAACGGGCTGGAGTCGGCCTGCGTGCCGACGTCGACCCAGACGCCCGGGATGCCCTGGCCCCGGCGGTCGACGAACCGGCCCTGGATCGCGCCCGCCTTGATCAGCATCTCGTTGACGATGGTCTGCCGGCCGGCCGCGACCGTGATCGCCGCCGCATCGTCCTCCGTGAGCTTGCCGTGCGCCCACTGTTCGGCGCCGCTGTCCAGCAGGAATGAGACCTTGTACTCCCCGGCGAAGACGTGCGGGAAGGCGAAGGTGCCATCGCTGTCCACGGATACGCTGGCGACCGAGACGCCGCCCGCGTGCAACCGGACGGTCACGGCCTCGGTCGGCGTACCATCGGCCGTCGTCAAGCGGCCGGTCAGGCTGCCCGTAGGCAGCAGCGTGTCGTTGACCTCCGCGCTCTGCCCGGCAGTGATGGTTATCCGGGCCGCCTCGTCCCTGCTCCGGGCCTGGTGGGCCCATTGCTCGGCGCCCTCCACTGCGAACCGGACCACGTACGTGCCCGGGAACAGTTCACCGGCGAACCGGCCCGTCTCGTCCGTCCGAAGGTACGTCCACAGCTCCGTGGCGACGTCCTCGGCGATCACGGAGACGTAGGGCACCGGCTCGCCGGTGGCATCCAGCAGCCGGCCGGTCAGCGTGCCGGCGGCCAGCAGTTGGTCGTCCACCGTTGTGGTCTCGCCGGCGACGACGCGGATGGCGTCGGCGTCCTCGTGCGTCCGCTCCTGATGGGCCCACTGCTCCGTGCTACCCGCGTAGAATTGGATCTTGTAGTCGGCGGCGGGCACGTCGACGGTGTAACGACCGTCGGCGTCGGTGGTGGCGCCCGCCACCACGTCCCACGAATCCGCGGCGTAGACGCCGACCCAGGCTGACCCGACCGCCAAGCCGTCTGCGGTGGTCAACTGTCCGGTGATGGTGCCGGGCGCGGCGGCGGCGCGAGCAGGAGCTAGCTGCGCCTGGCCGGCTTGCGCGGGCGAAGCGGCGAAGCACGTCGTAATGGCCAAGGCGGCGGCGATCGCCACCGGGCCGAGACGAGCGAGGGGTGATCTGCTCATCGGAGTCCTTGCTGCGGAGGGGAGGGACGCCGCCAGACTCGAGGGACCACGGCCATGTGCGCCCCCGTGCGCTGGCTGGCCTCGGGAGGATAGCTCGAAGGGGTGACAGATTCCGCCCCGGCAAGCGGGCCCTGTCCGCTAACCGGGCGCGGGGCGGTGGGGTCGGTTGCGACGCGGCGCGCGGGATGGCCGCTTTGCCCTGTGCCGCGGGTGCCCTGTATCCTCGATCGGCGGCGGTCTGCGAGGGCCGTCCGGGAGACTTCGCCTAGTCTGGTCTATGGCGCCGCACTGCTAATGCGGTTGGGGTCTTAAAGCCCCTCCCGGGTTCGAATCCCGGAGTCTCCGCGCGCGGCGGGTGTGTACACTGGCCGGGCACCTGCGCCCGTAGCTCAACGGATAGAGCATCTGACTACGGATCAGAAGGTTAGGGGTTCGAGTCCCTTCGGGCGCGCAACGCGATCAAGGCCGTGACCAGGGTAAACACAGGTTACGGCCTTGATTCATTCCCGATAGTGCCGCGACCTTCCAGCATTTGGGAGTGTGTGCTCCGATGGTGCTCCGTAGTCACGGCGCTGTCCCGGCGCGGTTCGTGCCGGTGGGTGCTGACCAGTGCGTATGCGCGTCCCCCAGTATGGATCATGGTTGTGGTGCCCGTCGGTCGGCCGGCGAACACGGTCCATCGTGGATGGTCCTTCCGATCTTGTTCGCCGGCGTCGGTGCGGCGGCCGTGGTCGGGCGCTGACCGGGGTCCGCGCCCGACCAGGCGGCGGAGCACATGATCAGTTGTGGCGCGGTGTCGGTGTACCAGTCGTGCGGTTCGCGCATCTGATTTCCGCACCGCTGACCTGCCCGGTGCACCAGGGCAGCGCCGGTAGGGCGGCACAAGCCGGATCCCGGTGCGGCCAGACGGAGCGGGCGCGACTGCGGTCCAACCAGCTTCACGCCCATGCGCCTGATTGACTGCGTCGAAGACACGTCGTGGCGCGGGCCGGCTGACGGCGCACGCTCATGCCGATGTCAGTGCCTGTCGGGAGTGCTGATCGGCGCGCTCGTGCGTTGGAAAACGAGGCAGTAGTCCCCGCTTATTCCATTGGGCTGTTCGTCCCAGCACAAAAATGACTCCTGCCGGAGTGTGAGGTGTTGCGTGACGGTGCGGGCGAGATCCCAAGCCAGCGGCGTAATCGTATCGCCTGTTCTGATGTTGGCGACGTTGATGACGGCATGTCCGCCGGGGCGCAGAAGGAGCGCCACTTGCTGGAAATGTTGCTGATTCCGGTCAGGTAGGTCGCGTAGTCGCCGTTCAGCGTCTGATAGGCGTTGAGTGGGTTTGCTGGATGGTCGGCGACGGTCATGTATGGGGGTGAGGTGAAGCACAAATCCACCGGTCCGGGCACCAGCGCGGTGAGGTTGCGGGCGTCGCCGTTGATCACCTCCGCGTCTCCGCGTAGTCGGCTGCGGATGAGTTCAGCCCGCTCCGGCAGCCGTTCCACGCCGATCGCGTGCCGTTCCATGAGTTCGGCCACTATCAAGGTGGTGCCATATCCGGCGAAAGGGTCGAGCACCCGTTCCCCGCGTGTCGTGTACTCCTGAATAACGGTCGCCGCGAGGGGGACTCCGGGAAGTGGACATCGTGGTCGGCCGCGACCGGCCGCTGGTCTGCCAGGTCGGCGATCTTGAGACGCAGCCAAGGCTTCATGGCTGCCATCATGAAGCATCCAGGGACTCCACCACGTCTTTGTCTGCCGCCGAGAATGCGCGGCCGGTCACCTGCCCGGCACGCGGTCGTGGGGCCAACACGGTAGATGTCCGGGATACGATTTAACATCATGCCGTCAGGCACAGAGCGTTGAACGCCATCGTGCGCCGTTTGCGCAGGTAGAGCGGTTCCCAAAGCGTGGACCCAGGGCCAGCAACATGTGCCCTGAATACCGGTCTCCCGCAGCGCCGCCCGCTCCCCACGCGCTCGCTTCAGCGCTGCCGTGGACGCCCCGTGAGCCACCCTCGCACAGCACAGACTGTCAGCGACGGCAGCAGCACTCGGCCCCGACGCATTCATGCTTGATGTCAGTGCATCGCCTCGGCGTCATCTCCGGAGTGGGCCTTAACAGAACCGAGGTCGACACGCGTGGTCGAGGTGCTCCTCGGCTTGGTGGCTCAGCCGAACGGAAGAGCCACATCACACACCAGGTCGCCGGGCGCGGCTGCGTCGGGGACGGCGCTGTACCGGTACACCTCTCGCGGTGGTGCCACGACGGTGTGACCGTGGTCGCGAACCCAGCGCCGGCCGGCGTCGTAGACCGAGAGAATCTGCGGCGGCTCGAAGTGGCCCTTGATCACCGGGACGTACGCCTCGCGGTGAGCGGGGCTCGAAGCGGCCAGCGGCGTCGAACTTCACCGGCACGCAGACCTCGACCGGCCCTTCGGCGTCCTCGTTGACCTCGCCATGGAAAACCACGAACCGGGGCCCGGTCGGCCCACCGCACCGTCCGGCCAACGCGTTCACCCGCGCGGTGGCTTCCCGGATCCAACCCAGTTCGGCCGCAGCGACGTAGCGCATCTCGCTGAGGACGTGCTGGTCGGCGACGTCACGGACGGACACCGGCCATGCCTCGTCCGGTGCAGGCATCCTAGCGGCGAGGTTGCGCACGGGCGATCGGCGAGTTCCCGCTGGGCGGCAAGCCGTTGTTCGACTGCGGTCCAGTAGACGGCGAGGCGCCCAGACGCGTCGGGGCCGGGTGCGCCGAGGATCGCGGTGATCTCGGTCAGCGGCACATCGAGTCGGCGCAACAGTGCGATCAGCCGCCCAGCGTAGAGCTGACGGCCGACGTAGCGGCGGTATCCAGTGGCGGACACGACCTCGGCCGGCCGGAGCAGGCCGATCCGGTCGTACAACCGCAAGGCTCGGATCGACAGCCCCGACCGGCGGGCGAACTTGCCGACGGTCAGCCAACCGGGCCCGCTTGGCGTCATGTCACCGGGAAGGCGATGTCGAAGACATCGTCGTCGGCTGCGGCGGAGGGGAAGTCGGTCCAGTAGGTTTCACGAGGCGCGCGGGCGACGGCAAGGCCATTGGCCGCGATCCACTTTTCGATCGCCTCGTACACCCCGCCCAGCGCTCCGCTGGTCACGTGAGACTTGGTGACCCGGGCGTACGCCTCGCGGTGTGCCGGGATGATCCGATCACCGCCGGCCGCGACCGTCGCGCAGACCTCGACCGGCGTCGGCCCTTCGTTGGGATTGCCTTCGTATATGGTGACGAACACCGGCTCGTCCGGACGGCCGGACCGCTCCAAGAACGGCCAGTCCGCGGTGCCGAGCAGACCGCCGGCCGCCCGTGCCCGCTCCGCGACCAGTGCCATCGCGGCCGGCAGCCATGCCTCCAAACCGGCCTGGTCCACCGTGCGCGTCTCCGTCACCACATGCTGCTCCGGCACGTCACGCAACCGAATTTTGACCATGATCGCCTCCACTCCTGGCAGGCATCCGCGCCGCCGGACTTCACAGTGCAGTCTCCCCCAGGGTCAGAGTCAAGGCGCCTGACCTGCCGGACGCAGGCCGGAGCCTGTCGGCTCTCCCTACGATGGCTGGGCCGCTCAGCCATGCGGCTTAGACTCTCATCCGGCGCGCTGATCTGCCGCCGACCGTTCGCTTCATGTTTGGCTATTCGATGAGCCCGGATTGGTAGGCGAATACGACGAGTTGTGCGCGGTCGCGGGCGCTGAGCTTGACCATGGCGCGGCTGACGTGTGTGCGGGCGGTGGCGGTGCTGATGCGGAGCCGTCTGCCGATTTCGTCGTTGCTGAGGCCTTCCGCGGCGAGCACCATGGCCTCTCGTTCTCGTTCGGTGAGGGTGTTGAGCTGTGGGTGGGGGGTCCTCGTGCTGGGTTTGAGCGTGACGAACTCTCGAAGCAGCGTGCGGGTGACCGATGGTGACATCAGTGCGCCGCCGTCGGCGACGGTGCGGATCGCGCGGAGGAGATCCGCTGGCGTGGTGTCTTTGAGTAGGAAGCCGCTTGCTCCGTTTCGCAGGGCGTCGAAGACGTACTGGTCGTGTTCAAAGGTGGTGAGCACGATGATGCGGGTCGTGGCGAGGTCGGAGTCGGCGGTGATTCTGCGGGTCGCTTCCAGCCCGTCGATGCCCGGCATGCGGACGTCCATCAGCACGATGTCCGGTTTGGTGCGGCTGGCCATCGCTACTGTGGCGAGGCCGTCGGCGGCTTCGCCGACGCAGGTGAGGTCATCTTCGTTGGCGATGAGGGTGCGTAGCCCGAGCCGGACGAGGTCCTGGTCATCGGCGATCAGGACGCTGATCATGTGCCGCCTCCGGTGGGGAGCCGTGCGTGCACCTCAAACCGCTGGGCCACCGGTCCGGCAACGAAGTCACCGCGCAACGCCTCCACTCGCGCCCGCATCCCGCTGATGCCGGTGCCGTTACCGGGTGTCGGCGTGCCGTTGATCGGGTTCGCAATCGTGATGGTGACATTTTCGGTGGTGTACTGGACGGTGACGTCGGCCTGCTCGCAGCGTCCATGCCGCAGCACGTTCGTGAGCGATTCCTGAATGATGCGATAGCCGGCCAGGTCGACCGTCGGGGGAAGAGCGCCGGTACGCTCGCCTGCGGTGTGGACGCGCACCGTCACGCCCGCGTCGGCCATTCGCCGGCATAGGTCGTTCAGGCGGCCGAGGCCGGCGGTGGGAGCGCGGTCGTCGCCGTCGATGTGCCGCACGGCGGCCAGGGTCGTGCGCAGTTCGTCGAGCGCCTGCTGGCTGGTCCGACTGATCGCCTCCAATGCGACCTGAGCTTGGTCGGGCTGGCGGGGCATGACGTGCAGGGCGATGTCGGCCTGCATCTTGATGGCGGCCAGGCCGTGCCCGACAACGTCGTGCACTTCCTGGGCGACGCGGAGCCGCTCGTCGTCCAGCCGCTGCCGGATTGCCTCGGCCCGTGCCTGCTGGCCGGCTTGGTGCCGCAGGCGCAGGCCGTATCCCAGCGCGCCGGGGACGACCACCCACGCGGCCGCCGGCACTACGCCCAGCCATCCCAGTGCGCGGTGGGAGATGAGCAGATGGGCCAGCAGCATGATCAACGTTGCCACCGCGCACCAGGCGGCGGCCCGTAGTGGAGCATGCCTGGCGGCGCTGTACACCGCGATCATGAGCAGAAGGATTATCGGACCGTAGGCGTAGCCCAGGGCGAGGTATCCACCGGTGCAGACCGCTGCGGTCATCAACGTCACGAGCGGCCGACTTCGACGCGCCGACAGGCTGAGCGCTGCGATCAACACCAGGGCGTAGCCCAGCGTATGTAGCGGCACCGACGGGCGGCCGAGCCCGTCGGCCACGGCGCTGCCGGCGGCGGCGGATACTGCGAGCAGGGCGGCCAGGGCCAGGTCCGCTGCCGACGATCGGATCCACCTCATCCGGCGATCTTTGCAGGGCGATGACCGTGCCGTGTACGCGATTCTGCGTACGACCGTCGCCGCGATCGAGCCGACGTTGACGCCGTTGCACCGCGGCACGCTGCATCGGTGACCAATCGTGTGACGACCACAGGCAACGGTCGGATGACCCGCAACATCGCTGTCGCCGCGCTGCTCGCCGCCTCGGCCGGGATCGTCGTGCAGATCCTCGGTGGCGCCGACTACCCCACCGTCCCGCCAGGCTTGCTGCTCCTGGTGGCGGCTGCAGGACTGCTCGCCCTGCGCAACCGGTGGGCACCGCTGCTCGGCGTCCTCATCACTGCGTTCATCACCTTCGGTGCGGTGGTGACGCCCAACATACGCAACCAACTGGCGGAGCCGTCGGCCATAGGCGTGTTCGCCGGAACGGTCATCCAGACCATGGGTCTGGTTGTCGGCCTCCTGGCCGGGCTTGCCACCGCCAGCAGCCGCATGCGGAGAACGCGATGATCGGCGCGTCAAGTGGCTCTAGCCGATCCCATCCGACAGTTCGCCAGAGCCGCTACCTCGAGCACCCGATCAGTACCCGCCTCGATGCCCCCATCACGTCCGCTCGGACGGAACTTTCGCACAGGAGCGCTCAAGCATGACGACCTTACCCAGGCTCAGCGAGCTGGCCGGCGACTATGTCCTCGACACCGCCAGCACCCGGATCGGCTTCATCGCCAATCCGGACGCCCCCGGCCAGCCTCGTAGCCACTGTCGGGCTCAGAAACTCAATGACAGCAGCACGCGGGGCCGTGTCCCTCAGCGGCGACACTCTCGGCCGTTCGGCCGCGACAGCCCGGTCGCGAGGTGACCGGGCGCAGCCGCCTCGGCGCATGGTGCAGGCCTGCACCATGCCGCGCGCGTAGCGCAAGTCTTCGGATCACTAGGAGGAAGCGATGGCTGGCATCTCGACGTCGACCACAAGCCGTGGGCTTACGATTTGGGGGCTCGCGACGGGTACCCTCGGGATCGCGATCCTGTGGGCATCAGGGGTCGAGTTCCCGTTCTACCCCCCACCGGGTCTACTGATCCTGGCGAGCGGCGCTACGTTCGTCGGTCGGGCGAAATGGGCCTGGGCACCCGGAGTTGGCGCGTTCCTGGGCCTGTTCGTGATCGTCGGATTCATCCTATCCAGCGTGGTCAGCGGGGCTGGCACCGGCAACCTGACCGGCGATGCGGGAATCGGCGGGGTGATCGGCACCGTGATACAGCTCGCCGGTGTCGTCATCGCCCTCGTGGCCGGTTCGATCGCGGTCAGACGGGAATACCAGGTCAAGCAATGACCGTGCCGCGTCCGCGAAGCGCATGGCTGATGTTCATCGCCGCCATCATCATCAGCCTCGTCCTTATCAACCCGTACCTCAGGCTCGACATCGACGACAGTCGCCTCAACATGAGTGGGAACCTGCACTACTCCCTGCTCGTAGCGCACATCTTCACGGCCGCCGTCGCGATCGTCCTCGGCCCCCTGCAGTTCATGTCCAAGGTGCGGGCGCGACGGACGCTGCACCGCACGATCGGCCGGGCCTACCTCCTCGCCGGGGTACTGCCTTCCGGGGTGACCGCGATCCCGGTCGCGTTGTGGTCCGGCCGCATCGTGACCCAGATCGGCCTCGTCATCGCGGCCGCTCTCTGGCTGATCACCGGTGGACTCGCCTACCGTGCCGCCCGCCGCCGCGACTTCATCGGCCACCGCGACTGGATGATGCGCAACTACGCGCTGACGTTCCTCGCCGTCACCTCGCGCATCCTTACCCCGCTGCTGCTTCTGGCTCAGCTTCCGTTTATCGGCGACGGCGCCGGACCAGTCGCAGAACGCGTTCAATCATTGATCCCGGTCGGCCAGACCCTCGGCTGGATCGTCAACCTGGTCGTGGCGGAGAGCCTCATCAGGCGCCGCCAGCGAGGCAGCGGCATGCATACCCACGCCGGGAAAGGCACCGCACGCTGGTGAATCGTTCGACCAGTCTTGTCCGTTACGCCCTCGACCAGATCCGGAGGGACGCTATTGGGGGCAACCTTCGGCACGTCGTGTGCTCGCCGGCTCCAAGGGGCCCATGGCCGTGTGAGTTGTACGCCGACGCCCGCCCGGGTGCTGCTGGGAACGCACGCGACGTGGCGTCACGTTGACGTTGCGTACGATGGTGGTCGCAATGAGGTACAGCAGGGCGGTCGATCAATCGGTTCGGGGTATCCCGGACCCGGTCCGCGCTGCTCGGAAGGGCACGCGTCGCTGGTGGGTAACGTCCGCCGCGTTCGCGGTGCTCGGTCTGGTCGGTGCGCTGGCCGCCGCGTTCGGGGCGGTGCAGCAACGGTTGGGGTGGGCCGGTGCGGTAGCCGCCGCGCTGGGCTCGGCTACCGCCACCGTCGTCGGCATCCTGGCCAACGGGGCGGCGTCGAGGTCGCCGCCTACGTCGGTCGGTCCGGATTCGGTGGGGTTGACGGCGGACGATCTCGGGCTGCTGTACGTTCGCGAAGGCCGGCTCCCAACAGTCCGTGAGGTGACAGCCGCGCAGCTCGGCGTCAAAGCGGTGGTGCACAGTCCCGGTGAGCGGGGCATGCCCCGTTATGTTCGCCGCGATGTCGACGATGCGCTCGAGTCGGCCGCCGACGACGGCGGTTTCGTACTCCTGCACGGTCCGGCGGCGGCGGGGAAAACGCGGACGGCGTACGAACTTCTGCGCCGGTACCCCGACCGCAGGGTGTACGTGCCCGACCCTGACCGGCCAGACGTGTTCCGTCGGCTGATGAAGCTTGGAGAGCGTCCGCGTGACGCGATCATATGGTTGGACGACATTGATCGAATGCTCGTGCCGGGCGGTTTGGATCACACCACGCTGGCGTGGCTGTGCCCGTCCTCGGAGCGCTCGATCGTCGTCATAGGCACGCTGCGAGACCATGCCTGGACCTCGCCGGAGGGCGTTCTTCAACGCTTCGGCACCGGTGTGCTGAACGCCGCCACAGCGTTTCCGGTCAGTCGTTCCCTCAGTGCCGCTGAGCGGCGTCGCGCCCAGTCCGGTCCCGGGGACACTCGGGTCGCCGCCGCGCTGCGAACCGCCGACGGCGGCTTCGGCGAGCACCTCGCCGCGGGTCCGCAGCTGCTGGACCGCTGGCAGCGGGGTGCCGGTGCGACCGGCGCGGCCCGCATTGGCTCCGCCATCGTGGCTGCGGCGGTCGACTTCCGCCGCGCCGGCTACCTCTGGCCGGTACCTCACGACACGCTGGCCGCGGTGTACCGCCACTACCTGCCCGCCAGCCTGCGCTGGCACCCTGACGCCGGAGCCTTCGACGACGGGCTGCGGTGGGCGCGGGAGTTGGTGAGCGACGCGAGTTCCTGCCTTGCGGTATTCCCCGGCGACCGGTACCTCGCCCACGACTACCTCGTAGACCGGACCCAGGCCGGCGACGGGCCGCTGGGCGGGACCACGGCGGCCGTCCAAGCATGGGAGGCCTTGCTGAACACCGCAGACGACGACGAGCGTTATCAGGTAGGCGTGGCCGCGTATCAGGCAGCGCACGTCGCCTTGGCCAGGGTCGCGTTCGAACGGTCGGCCGGTGCTGGCGGAGCGGCCGCTCGGTACGCGATGTTCGCCCGCGGGGTGATCGCTCAGGAGAGCGGCGATGGCCCGGACGCCGAACGGTGGTGGCGTCGAGCGGCCGACGCAGGTCACGCCGGGGCGATGCTGTGCCTCAGCGTTGTCCACGCCGCCCGCGGTGACACACACGGCGCGGCGACCTGGTACGCCTCGGTTACGCACGCCACTACGGCGTTCCTGGTGTACAGGCTGGACCGCGGACCAGCCAGGGACGCGGAGGCGGCCGCCGCTGCTGAGGACGCGGGCGTGTCGTCGGACCATGCCGGGACGGCGGCCTGGTGGCAACGGTTCGGTGGGCCGGACGTCGCCGCCGGCCTGTACACAGTCGGCGCCGCGCTCAGCAGCCGCGGTGACGTAGCCAACGCCGAGCACTGGTGGCGGCAGGCGGCGGCGCTGGGAAACGTCCCCGTGTTAACGGACCTGGCAGTGGCGGCTCGCCGCCGCAACGACCCGCGCGACGCTACTCGGTGGTATCAGGCGGCGTTGGAGCACAACGAAGATCCGGTCACGATGCGCGTGCTCGCCGGCGTGTACCGCGAGTTGCGCGACCGCTCGGCGGCGCAACGCTGGTACCGCTCAGCAGCGGCACTCGGTGACTTTGAGGCCCTGTGCGAGATTGTCGACCTGTACGTCGCCGAACGGCAGGCCGCCTGCGCCGTCCACTGGTACTGCCGAGCGATGAATGCAGGCGTCTACCCGGTTGACGATCCACTGTTGGAGCTGCTGAACGCCGAACCGGACGCGCTGGCCGACGCCGCAGTACTGTCCGAAGTCGCGGCGATCGGACTCAAACGGTACCGCCAGGGCTTAGCGGCCGAAGGGTGGCTGCGGTTGGCCGCGGCGGCCGGCGACGCCGGTGCGCAGTGCAACCTCGCGGTGCTCCGCTCGGCCTCAGGCGACCTTCGCGAGGCCGAAGAGCTGCTCGTGCGAGCGGCTGCAACAGCGCACCAGGACGTGTTGTGCAACCTCGCCGACCTGTACACAGTCCAAGGCCGACCGGACAAGGCGGCGCAGTGGTACCTGTCGGCCGCCGAGGCCGGCAGCACAGACGCCATGCTCCGGCTGGCCCTCCACTGCGCCGACGACCCGGCGGCAAGCACGGCGTGGTTGGAGCGCGCCCGCAGCGGCGGAACGAGTGAGGCGGACCTGGAGTTCACCGTTGCCGGCGTCAGCGCTGCCACCGGCGACATGCGAAAGGCACAGCAGGCATACCGCCGAGGCGCAGAACTCGGCGACGGCCGCGCGATGCTCGCACTGTGCACGTTGCTCGCGGACACCGACCAGCACCACGAGGCGATCCACTGGCTTCACGAAGCGGAATTCCAGTACGACGAGGGCAGCCGGATCGCCGCTAGCGCCCGTCTTGTGGAACTATGCGCTGCTCACGACCACCAGGGCCGTTACGAGGACCGGTCACGAATGTCGCGCCGCTCGCACCCGCTGGGGTTACGGACCGTCGGGTGACCAAGCCCCGACGCCCACGGCAGCACCGCCGGCAAGCCACATCGAGTTCGACTGCCGCGAGGACTTGCAAGTCACACCGGGCGACGTCGACACCGAAGCCGTCGCCACCGACTGGGCCGACGAGCACCGCAGCACTTGACCACCACCGCACCGCACGCGTCGATCGACGCCGGTCCCCCCACCCCGGCGCGGCGCAAGCCACCGCACCAGGCGCAAGGGCCGGACGGTGACCACCCGCTACTGCCGAGGAAGGGACACCACCCATGCTCCTGCCACCTCATTGCGAGGTCGGCGACATGCCGGCCGACGTCACCGACCCGCTGCTGTGGCGCCTGGCAAACGCCGTCGCCGCCGCCCACCAGCCGGCCGCTGACGGCTGCTGCACCAACCTGCAATGCCGCACCACCACGGCGCCCTACCGGCCGGTTCCCTTCCCGCGTGTTCGCGATCAACCAGGCGTGGCTTGAACTGCACTGACCGGGATCGACCTGCTCGCCTGGACCCAGCACCTGCTCCTCGACGGGCCACTGACCCTCGCCGAGCCGAAGAAAATGCGTCATCGGCTGCCACACGTCGCCGGGTAGATCAGCCGCTCCGCCCGCACCACGACCCTGCGCATCGCCGCCGGCTGGCCCTGGACCGAACAGCTCATCACCGCGTTCCACCGGCTCGACCGGCTACCCAAACTCGTTCCCTGACAACAGAACCCACCACGTCCACCACGACACGGACCACGGAGCAACCCGGCCTACGGCCGGGCGATACCTGCTACCGATCAACAGAACGACCGCCACCACAACGCCCGCACCACCGCACCAACCAACCATGCGGGCTTAATGAGAGACGGAGGGGAGGCCGCCGCCAGAACGACGAACGCGCCAGCCCGATGGCGAGGTGAGGCCATCGGATGGGATTCCGCATCACTACAAGCATCACTACATTGACAAGCTTCGATTATGCGGGCATCGTGCCGAGTATGACCGCAGCCCAGGCCCCACGCGGGTCCGCTTTGCTTCGATGGCGACGTTCCGGTCTGATGCTGGTCGGCCTGCTGTTGGCCGGCCTCGTCGCGGGCGGTGGCGCGGCCTTCGCCAGACCCGACTCGGGCGTGCACGCTGCCGCGCTCGACGACCCCGTCATCGTCATCCAGAACTTCACGTTCCAGGGCACGCTGACCGTGCCGCCGGGGGCCACCATCGTCATACGCAATGCGGACACGGCCCCGCACACCATCACCGCGATCGACGGCGCCTTCGACACCGGGACCATCTCCGGTCGCACGTCGACCACGCTCGTCGCGCCCACCACGCCGGGTAGCTACCCGTTCCGGTGCAACATCCACCGCACCATGACGGCCACGCTCGTCGTCGCCGAGAGCGCCACACCGTCGCCCGACCCGACCGTCACCCCGTCGCCCGACCCCACCGCCACCCCGTCGCCCGACCCCACCGCCACCCCCACCGCTGACCCCACGCCGACCGACCCGGTCATCGTCATCATGGACTTTGCCTTCCAGGTCCCGCCCGCCATCCCCCCGAACACCGTCATCACGGTCCGCAACGCGGATCTGGCGCCGCACACCCTCACCGCCGACGATGGCAGCTTCGACACCGGGCTCATCTCACCCGGCGGCACGGCGACGATAACCGCGTCGGCTGAGCCGGGCAGCCGCCCATTCCACTGCAGCATTCACTCGTTCATGACCGCCACGCTGTTGGTCGCGTCCGCCGACACACCGACACCGCCCCCGCCCACCGAGACCGTTCCGCCCGGCGCCGCCCCGGCGGCGCACCACGGGCACTGAGCCCGCGCGGGCACACAGGCGCGCCGCACCCGTCGGGCTGCGGCGCCGACGGCGGACGCGCCGGCTGACCCCCCTTGCACCGTCTGCGTGAACCCCACCCACACCTTCTCGTAGTCATGGCCGGCCTTGCTCAACGAATCCGCAGCGGTCACGCCGAAGCCTGTCCGGCCTGCATCGCCGGGGCTAGTCGCGATCGATGAATGGCTGGACCGCCTGCATGGGCGCGGCCTTGGCACGGGTGCCGCAGGCGGCTCAGGGGCGGTCAGGTTACGCAGGAATGTTTCCGTTACGGGGACCGCGGTGTCGGCCCCTCCGCCGCCCTTGGTGCACCCGCTGGTGGTCGTCCGGCGTGAGCCGCTGGGCCGGCTGACCGAGGTGGCCGCCGAGGTCGAACCGGACGACGCGATCGACGGCGACCTGGTCGAGAGCTGGAGCCGGCTGGACGTGGATCCGGTCCGCGACCCGGTCGCCCGCGCGCAGTAGCGGCGGGGAGTTGCAGCGGGTCCTGACGGATGTGCGCGAAGCGGTCGAGGATTGGCCGAAGATGCCCCCAGCGGGCCCGGACCATGGCGACCGAGCGTGGAAATGCGGCCGGCCGCCTGCCGGTACCGGCCAAACATCAGCGACTCCGTCGAGCTGCTGCGCTGGCTCGCCGAGGACCACTTCACGTTCCTGGGTCACCGGGGGTACGGCTGGTCGACGGTGACCTCGACGACAACGGCGAGCCGGAGAAGCTGCTGAACGCCGAGCTGGGCACCCTGCGGGCCGACAAGACCTCCCCGCGGGTGCCGTCCTCGATGACGCGGAGGGGTACAACAAGGCGTTGGAACGCCAGATGCTGGTCGTCACCAGGGCGAACTCGCGGGCAACCGTGCACCGGTCGGCGTACCTGGACTACATCGGTTCCAAGGTCTTCGACGCCCGCGGCGACAACGTCGGGGAGCGGCGCTTCCTCGGCCTGTTCTCCCGATCGGCGTACCGCACCAGCGTGCGGGACCTGCCGGTGATCCGGCGCAAGGTGTCAAGGCGTTGGAACGCTCCGGGCTGTTCCCGCGCAGGCACTCCGGCAAGGACCTGCTGGAGATCCTGGAGACGTACCCGCTCTGCGCACCCCGGCTGGGTCGTCGCCGGGCAGCCGCTCTGCCTGATCGGCGATTCCGGCACCGGCAAGAGCCGCCTGCTGCTCGGCATCGGCACCGCGATCGCCGAGGCGGCTATAAGGCCGCTACACCACCGCGGCGAACCTGGTCAACGAGCTGGCCGAGGCCGCCGACGGCCGGCAGCTGACCAAGGTCATTTGCCCGTTACGGGCGCTGCGATTTGCTCTGTCTGGACGAGTCCGGTTACCTCGATCTGGACAAGGCCGGCGCGAAGCTGCTGTTCCCGATTTTCACAGCCGTCCTGGATGCCACCGCGGGCATGCTGGACCCTGCTCAGCGACTTCTTCACCCACACCGACCCCGCGACGCGCTCCCAGCTCGGTTGCTTCCTCGTCGACCGCTACGGCCAAGCGAACACCGCCGACTCGGTCACCGAAGCCGCCGTCCTGCTCGAGCAGCTCAGCGAAGCCCCGGAGCTGCTGCACGCCCTCGCCGACCGCTCCGGCGCCGGCGACGGGCTCGGTTGACAGTCGTCTCTCGACGAGTCGGCCGTTCAAACTTTGAGCGAGGGAGGGCCAAAATCGCTGAGCCCAGTCGAACCAACTCTCATCCCCGCGCGGCGGGGAGGGCAGAAACGAACCGGAGAGCTCGTCTGGGTCGGGGACCTGGAATTGCTCTCTCCAGGGGTCGAGCTCTGTCTCGGCCATGGGAAATGTCTGCTCTGGCGTGTGTTTCCAGCGGTTCTGAATCCGGCTCCATTGCACCTCGCGTTCCACAGGCAGGTACACGATCTCGCATGACGCTCCCACTGAAGCGGCCATCCAGCGCAGGGCGGAGCGCTCATCGCGCGACCAGAGTCCGAAGTCAAGAACGACGCTGAGCCGCAGGCGCAGGGCGTCGATGGCCAGTGCGATGAGTCGGCCCTCCAGCAGCCATCGCATGCCGCCGGGCTCCTGGTGTCGATCTTCTTGGCCGAAGATGGTGAGCGCCCAGTCGTCGGGGGTGAGCCGCAGGGCTCCACGCTCCGCCGCCAGCTCCCGCGCCCGAAAGGTCTTCCCCGACGCGGGAAGACCTACCATCAAGAACAGAGTGGGCCCATTGGCCGTACGCGCATCTCTCGCCATCTCATCCACGCGCTCCATGGTGCACGGCACTCGCCGACGAGCATCCGCGACCACCCGCAAAGTCGGCCAATCGGCCGATGAGGATCTCCGACCCGCGCAGCGCCGAACGCTGCATCTCGCATAAAGCCCATCGACGGACTCGTCCGCGCGAGAGACAGGCACTGAGTCCCGCAGCGCCAGACCCCGGTCTCCGCAGCCTGCATAAAGAAGCCGGGCCCGCCGGTCCACCTGTCGGGGGCAAACCAGACCGACCCGGTCCTGCCTCGATGTTACGACCTCAGCCAGCTCGATCAGGAGAGCTCAGGTGGGGCCAAACAAGTTCTCGTCCCGCGTTCGAGCGACGACCCACCAAGGCCGGCTGGGGCCGTGGGCAGGTGGAAGGAGCACTTGGCGCAGGCGAGCCGGTGTGGGCACTTGGCGAAGAAGTCGTAGCCGCAGTAGCCGTCGCCGAGGTCGTAGTACTTCCACGGCTGTTTTGCTGAACGCCCGCGCGGAGGACCATCGGGGCACCAGCGCGCACGCTGGGCCGCAGCCGCGGCCTCCCAAGGCCTTAGGGCGTCCGCGCGGGCAACCCCTCGCCGCAACGTCGACGGCCATAATCGCCGTCATGGGTACTGAGATGATCGCCGACGACAACTGTCACTTGTGGGCAGAAGAGGCCGGGAATGGGCCACCACTTGTGCTCTGCCACGGAGGATCCGGGCTGTGGGACTACCTCGACGACGTCGCTGCCATGCTCCGCGACCACACGCGAACCGTTCGATGGGACCAGCGCGGCTGCGGCCGATCGGAGCGACGCGGCCCCTACTCGGTCGCCCGATCCATCGCTGACCTCGACGCGGTACGCAACCAGGCGGCCGGACCGCGCATGACCTTGCTGGGCCACTCGTGGGGTGCGCACCTGGCGTTGCGATACGCCCTTGAACACCCCGACCGGGTCAGCGGCTTGATCTACGTCTCCGGAACCGGCATCGATCCTGACCGAGGCTGGCACCCGTACTACAAACAAGACCTGCGGCTGCGGCTCGGCAAACACCTGAACCGGTGGGAGACCCTCGGCGCCCGCGCCCGCACGGCGGCGGAGGACCGCGAGTGGGCGATTCTGCCGACTTCGCCGACCCCAGCACCGCGCTGCAACACGCCGAGCACATGGCCACGCCATGGCTGGGAATCAACTACGACTGCAACGCCGCCATCAATGCCGAGGTCAAGCACGAACTCGGCCACAACGACCTCGCAACGCGGTGCCGTGCGCTCGAACTGCCGGTGCTGATCGTCGACGGGGCCCAAGACATCCGCCCTCGCTGGGCCGTCGACTCGCTGTACCAAGGGCTGCCCAACGCCCAACGCGTCACTCTCGCCAACGCCGGTCACCTGCCCTGGATCGAAAACCCTGACGAATTCCGTCAAGCAGTGACCAGCTTCCTGGCACAACACAGGCGTGACACCGATGGCCGGATTCATCGCGAGCCCCTGGATCCGCGATAGCGTCGGACTGACCGCCGTGACGCGCCGATGCTGACGCGGATACCGATGCCGGCTGGTGCCATTACGCTGCTGGAGCTTGCACGTGGCCCGCCGTCACGCCGCAGAGAATCTGGCGCCCCGGCGTGAGGACCCGGGGACGTGGTCGTGGCCGCGTGCGGTGTCGGTGCATGGGATTGCCGCGG
>DASQDS010000041.1:0-6897 GCA_035634075.1 Pilimelia sp.
GCCGTCGTGGAGGACCCGCCGACCCCGACGTCCCGGGCCGGCTCGCACGACACGGTGCTGATGGTCCTGCTGGAGAAGGACCCGGCCCGCCGGTTCGACGTGCAGACCGCGCGCACGATGCTCCGCCAGCAGCTCGCGCAGCAGCGCGCGGGCGGCCGGCACGTCGTAGCGCCGGGCCGGGTCCTTTTCCAGCAGGCCGAAGAGCACGTCGCCGAGGGCACCGGCCCGCACCATCGGCGCCGGCGGGTCCTCCACGACGGCGTGCATGGTCTCGATCGGGTCGCCCTTGTCGAAGGGCGGCCGGCCCTCCACCGCCGTGTACAGCGTGACGCCCAGCGAGAACAGGTCGCTCGGCGGCCCGAACGCCGAACCCATGGCGCGTTCGGGGGAGATGAAGTGCGGCGAGCCGAGGACCATGCCGGGCGTGGTGAGCTGCACGTCGGTGGGCATCCGGGCGACGCCGAAGTCGGTCAGCACGCACCGGCCGTCGGCCGCGATCAGCACGTTCGCCGGCTTCACGTCGCGGTGCAGGACGCCCGCGGCGTGCGCCACCTCCAGCGCCCCGAGCAGCGCGATGCCGATCTTGGCGACGGCCCGCGGGGCGACCGGCCCGTCCTCGATCACCATGTCGGCGAGGCTGCGGGCGTCCAGCAGCTCCATCACGATCCACGGCCGGCCGTTCTCGGTGACCACGTCGTAGACCTGCACGACCGCCGGGTGCGACAGGGCGGCCGCGGCGCGGGCCTCGCGCAGCGTCCGCTCATACATGGAGTCGCGGTCGCTGGGCGCCAGGCCCGGCGGGAGAACGACCTCCTTGACCGCCACGTCGCGGCGCAGCAGGGTGTCGGCGGCGCGCCAGACCGTGCCCATGCCGCCGTGGCCGACCGCCGCCCGCAGCGCGTACCGGCCCCCGATCGTCGAGCCGGGTGCCGTGCGGCCGGTGGGACCGGCGACGGACGCGCCGGCCGAGGGGTGTCCGTTCCAGGTCGGGATCGAAGTCACGAGGTACGCCGCCGGTGTGGTCGAGGGGGGCCGGATCGAACGACCCTATCTTCGCCGGTCCCGGTCGGCGAGGAAAGGGCCCCCTACGATCGGTGGGTATGAACGATGCTCCAGCGGGGCGGGCGAGCGAGTCGGGCTTCGGGCTCAGGCCGGTCTACGACGGCGGCGACCTGCCCGCCGACCTGCCCGAACGGCTGGGCCGGCCGGGGGAGTACCCGTACACCCGCGGGGTCTACCCGGCGATGTACACCCACCGTCCGTGGACGATGCGGCAGTACGCCGGCTTCGGCACCGCCGCCGAGTCCAACGCCCGCTACCGGCACCTGCTGGCCGCCGGGACCACCGGCCTGTCGGTCGCCTTCGACCTGCCCACCCAGATGGGGTACGACTCCGACGACACCGTCGCGCACGGTGAGGTGGGCAAGGTCGGGGTGGCGATCGACTCGATCGACGACATGCGCCGGCTCTTCGCCGACATCCCGCTGGACAAGGTGTCGACGTCCATGACGATCAACGCGCCGGCGGCCGTCCTGCTGCTCCTCTACCAGCTGGTGGCCGAGGAGTCGGGGGTGACCGGGGCGGCGCTGAGCGGCACGATCCAGAACGACATCCTCAAGGAGTACATCGCCCGCGGGACGTACATCTTCCCGCCCCGGCCGTCGCTGCGGCTGGTGGCCGACACGTTCGCGTACTGCCAGGCGGAGATCCCGCGGTGGAACACCATCTCGATCTCCGGCTACCACATGGCCGAGGCGGGCGCGACGCCCGCGCAGGAGGTGGCCTTCACGCTGGCCAACGGCATCGAGTACGTCCGCACGGCGCTGGCCGCGGGGCTGGCGGTGGACGACTTCGCGCCCCGGCTGTCGTTCTTCTTCGTCGCCCGCACCACGCTGCTGGAGGAGGTCGCCAAGTTCCGCGCCGCCCGCCGGATGTGGGCCCGGCTCATGCGGGAGGACTTCGGGGCCAAGGATCCGCGGTCCTGCATGCTGCGCTTCCACACCCAGACGGCGGGTGTGCAGCTCACCGCCCAGCAGCCGGAGGTGAACCTGGTCCGGGTCACCGTGCAGGGCCTGGCGGCGGTGCTCGGTGGCACGCAGTCGCTGCACACCAACAGCTTCGACGAGGCGATCGCGCTGCCCACCGAGAAGGCGGCCCGGCTGGCCCTGCGCACGCAGCAGGTGATCGCGCACGAGACCGACCTGACGGCGACGGTGGACCCGTTCGCGGGCTCGTACGCGGTGGAGGCGATGACGGCGGAGCTGGAGGACGCCGCGACGGCGCTGCTGGAGCGGGTGGCCGGGTACGGGTCGGCGGTCGAGGCGATCGAGGCGGGGTTCCAGAAGCACGAGATCGAGGCGGCGGCGTACGAGGTGGCGCAGCGGATCGAGGACGGCGGCCGGGTCATCGTCGGCGTCAACCGGTTCGCCCTCGACACGGAGGAGGCGTATGTGCCAATGACCGTGGACCCCGCGATCGAGGCCGGCCAGGTGGCCCGCCTGGCGCAGCTGCGCCGGGCCCGGGACGGGGCGGCGGTGGCGGGCGCACTGGATGAGGTGCGCCGGGCGGCGGGCGGTTCGGACAATGTCCTGTATCCGATCCGCGACGCGCTGCGCGTAAGGGCCACAGTGGGCGAGGTTTGTCATGCTCTGCGTGATGTCTGGGGCGTGTATCGACCGACAGAGCGCTTCTGACCCGCGTTCCGACCCGGATGGGGCAGCGCGGGACGCGCGGGCGCGGCACCATCGAGGTGGCCGGCGGCAGCGAGCGATGGTTGATTGGCGGGTGACGGGGGTAGGACGGCTGCTGGAACCGGTGCGGTTCGGGGGGTCACCGCGGCGGGTGAACGGGCTGCCGTGGGGGCGTGCGACGGACGCGATGTGCGGGCGTCCCCGGGTGCGTGGTGCCACCGTGGTCCTTCGTGCCCAGCGTCCGCCGGTTGCGACCACCCCGCGTAATGCCGGCGACGGAGCCACGCTTTTTTGGGTAGATTTGGGTAATTCTCCCGTTCCATTGTGGCGCTCCGTGACCGGCGCGACCGTGACGCGTTGTAGGAGGTGTGTGGGCAGGTGTCTGCGATGGGTAACGCCGCTGATGCTGTCCCGCAGCCGATCGAACGCTCCTACCAGGGCATTCGTGACACTGTGCGATCCGATCACTACCGTAACGAGGTTGCGCAGCGTCACCGACTTCGGTCTAGGCTGTCGGAAGCTCGCGACAATTCGCAGTTCCGCCCAACTCCGCACGTTCCTGTCCGTGAACCATCAGACCGAGATCGAGAATCCGACGTGACGAGTGCGTTGAGGCGGCCGCCCACAGGCAGCCAGCTGGCGTCGTCCTGGCCCGAGACACCACCCGGGGCCGACCCGCTGCCCGGCCAGCTCGACCGCTGGCTGGCCTCCCGGGGCGCCGAGCTGGTAGCCGTACGCCGTCACATCCACGCCCACCCGGAGCTCTCGCACGCCGAGTTCGAGACGGCCGCGCTGGTCGCCCGCGAGCTGGCGGTCGCCGGGCTGACGCCGCGCTTCCTGCCCAAGGGCAACGGCGTGATCTGTGACATCGGCCACGGTGACCGGGTCATCGCACTGCGCGCCGACCTCGACGCGCTGCCGCTGCCCGACACCAAGGACGTGCCCTACCGGTCCACCGTGGACGGCGTCGCGCACGCCTGCGGCCACGACGTGCACACCACCGTGATGCTGGGCGTGGGTTTGGCGCTCGCCCAGCTCGCCGAGCGGGACGAGCTGCCCGGGCGGGTCCGGCTGCTGGTCCAGCCCGCCGAGGAGTGCGTGCCGTCGGGCGCACCAGAGATCATCTCCGCCGGCGGCCTGCGCGACGTGGCCGCCGTCTACGCCCTGCACTGCGCGCCCCAGCTGCCCGTCGGCCTGGTCGGCGTCCGCTCCGGCCCGTTCACCGCCGCCGCCGACACCGTCGAGGTGCGGCTGACCGGCCGCGGCGGGCACACCGCCCGGCCGCACCTGACCGCCGACCTGGTGCACGCGCTCGGCCGGGTGATCGTCGACGTGCCCGCCCTGCTGGACCGCCGCGTCGACCCCCGCGCCGGCGTGTCGATGGTCTGGGGCACCGTGCACGCGGGCGAGGCGTACAACGCGATCCCCGGCGAAGGCTCCGTCAAGGGCACCCTGCGGGTGTTGAACCGCGACGCGTGGCGCGAGGCGCCGGAGCTGATCACCAAGCTGGTCCGCGACGTGGTGGCCGGCACGGGCGCGGACGTCGAGGTCACCTACACCCGCGGCGTGCCCCCGGTGATCAACGATCGGATGGCGGCCGCGATCATCGCCGGTGCGGCCGGTGCCGCCCTCGGCCCCGACCGGGTGGTCGAGGCCGAGATCAGCATGGGCGGCGAGGACTTCTCGTTCTACCTCGAGCAGGTGCCCGGCGCGATGATCCGGCTCGGCACCGCCTCGCCCGGCTCGGACGCCAAGCTCGACATCCACCAGTCGGGGTTCGACGTCGACGAGCGGGCGATCGGGTACGGCGTCCGCGTCATGGTGCACGCCGCCCTGGCCGCCCTGTCCACCGGCGCCTTCTGAGCTCCGCCGCCGGGCGCTCGAGCCGTCAGAGATCGGCGGCGGCGCCCTGCGGCGGCCCGTCGGTCAGGGCGGTGGCGCGGCGGGCGCGCCGGCGCAGGTACCAGAGCACGCCGGCGACGGGCAGGCCGAGGATCAGCAGCCAGGGCAGCAGCGCGCCGAGCACGGTCAGCAGCGCCTTCATCGACGCCACGAACGCCGACCAGCCGGCCTTCAGCCCGGCCAGGAAGCCGCTGTCCTCAGGGTCCGTCGCGTCGGGCGCGGTCGGCTCCACCAGCGTCAGCGTGATCGTGGAGAGCGCCGTCAGGTCGCCCAGCCGGCGCTGCTTGGCCTGCAGCGAGGCCAGCTCCGCCTCGCGCCTGGCCAGCTCGCCCTCCACCGAGACGATCTCGGCGACGGTGCGGGCGGAGGCGAGCAGCGTCCGGGTGCGGTTGACGCTGGCCTGCTGGCTGGCGATGCGGGCGTCGATGTCCACGACCTGCTCGGTGACGTCCTCGGTGTTCAACGCCCGGTCCTGCTCCTTGCCGCCCAGGTCGCGGGCGAGCTGGTCCACCACCGTGGTGAACTTCGCCGCCGGCACGCGCAGCACCAGCGTCGCCTCGGAGTGCCCGTCGTGGGCCGTCCGCTTGTCGCTGCCCACGAAGCCGCCCGCGCCGGCGACCAGGGCGATCGCCTTCCCCGCCGCGGCGTTGGGGGCGTCGACGCGGACGGTCATCGAGCCGGTGTAGACGATCGACCGTTCGTCGGCCCGGAAGCGCGCCGGCTGGCCGGCCGCCCCGGCCCCCGCCGGGGTGCCGTCCTCCTGCTTCTTGGCGGCGTCGGCGGCCGGGTCCGCCGCCGCCTGGTCCGCCGTCCCCGGGTCCGCCGCCGTGTCCTGCTGCGCCGCGCCCGCCGCGGGACCATCGGCGGCCGCGTTCGTGCTGCCGGCGTCGCTGTCCGCGGAGCAGCCGGCGGCGCCGGCCACCAGCGCCGCGCCGATCATCACGGCCGCGGCGGCCATCCCGGCCGCCCGCCGGCCACGCCCTCGTTCGATGCCCATCGGTTCCCCCTGTCCGCCGTCCGCGCCACCGGCGCGTCGGCGGTGAGACGCGGCCCCGGGCGGGCCGGTTCCAGGCCCGCCGGACGCGGTAGCGTCACGGTTGCGCACCGGAACGGACAAGGCGGCCGGGGACGGCGGCGGTGGGGGGCGGGGCATGCGGGTCGTCAAGTACGGGCACTCGTGCGTGCGGGTCGAACGGGACGGCGCGGTGCTGGTCGTCGACCCGGGCGGGTTCAGCGAGGCGGCGGCGCTGGACGGTGTCGACGCCGTGCTGATCACCCACGAGCACGCCGACCACCTCGACATCGCCAAGCTTGCCGACGCGCTCGCCAAGCGGCCCGCCGTCTCCGTGCACACCCACGCCGACGTGCTGCCGAAGCTCGACGCGCTGCGCGGCGTGGTCACCACTGTGGCCGCCGGCGAGGAGTTCCGGGCGGCGGGCTTCGCGGTGCGGGCGTACGGCGGCTGGCACGCCGAGATCCACCCCGACATTCCCCGGGTGGCGAACCTCGGCTTCCTGGTCGAGGAGAGCCTCTACCACCCGGGCGACTCGTTCGACGTGCCGATCGGCGCGACCGTGGAGACGCTGTTCGTCCCGATCTCGGCGCCGTGGCTGAAGGTGTCCGAGGCCGTGGACTTCGTCCGCGCGGTCGCGCCCCGGCGGGCGTACGCGTTGCATGATTGCCTGCTCAGCGACGCCGGCTTCGCCCTCACGGACCGCAACATGAGCCTGCTGTCCCGGTGTGACTACGCGCGGTTGGCCACCGGCGAGGCGGTCGAGGCGTAGCCCCCGCGGCGGTCCGCGTGCCGTCACCGGGCCACGCCGCCGGTGGCGCATCATGGCGGGGTGGCAGAGGCGCTCGACGAGATCGCTGACCGGCTCTACGCCGCGCCGCCCGAGGGTTTCGTGGCCGCGCGGGACGAGGCGGTCGCCCGCGCCAGGGCGGGCGGTGACGTGGCGGCCGCCAGGTGGATCGCGGCGCTGCGCCGGCCCACCATCGCCGCGTGGCTGGTCAACCTTCTCGCCCTGCGCCGGCCGGACCTGGTCACCGAGCTGACCGAGCTGGCCGCCGCGTTGCGTGTCGCCCAGCGGGAGCTGCGCGGCGCGGAGCTGCGCGAGCTGTCGGCCCAGCGGCGCGCGGCCGTGTCGGCGCTGGTCGGCCAGGCCCGGGAGCTGGCCGCGGCGGCCGACCCCCGGGTGGACCCGGCCCGGTTGCCGGTCGCGGAGGTGGAGGCCACGCTGAATGCCGCGCTGTCCGACGTCGAGGTGGCCGCGGTGCTCACCGCCGGCCGGCTGGTGCGGGCGGT
>DASQDS010000042.1:0-2905 GCA_035634075.1 Pilimelia sp.
AGCGGCAGCAGCGCGGGCCGCCGCCCCGGCGGCCGGCGAGTAGCGGGCCCCACCCTCGGTGCGGCAGCCGCGCGGGCCGCCTTCGAGTAGCGGGCGTCACCCCTCGGGGCGGTGCAGGAGGCCCACCGCCACGGCGTGCACGGCGTCCAGGTCGGCCGGGTCGGCCAGCGCCGCCGCCACCCCCGTGACCGCGTACCACTCGTCCGCGTCCCTGTACTTGACCCGGAGCCCGACCGTGCCCTTGGTCAGCTCGGTGCGCAGCGTCAGCTCGCCGGTCACCACGCCGGCCTCGTCGGTCATCACACCGCCGGGGGGCGCGACGATGTCGGCGGTCCGCTGGTTCCCCGACCTGGCCATCGGCACGTCTCCAACATCTTGGTCAGCGCGGTCTTCTCCGCGGGGGTGACGGACAGCCGATAGTAGTGCTTCACGGCGATCCAGTCCTGCGCGTACCGGCACCAGTAGTCGCGGTTCGGCGGCTTCCACTGTGCCGGGTCCTGGTCGCCCTTTGCCCGGTTGGACGTGCGCGAAACGGCGATCAGCTGCGGGTGGTCCAGGTCGTTGGCGAACTGCTCCCGCCGGGACTTCGTCCACCGCGCCGCGCCGGAGCGCCACGCGTTCGCCAGCGGCACCATGTGGTCGACGTCCACCTGCCCCGGCTCGGCCACCGTCCGGCCGTCGAACTGGCTGTACCACCGGCCGCCGACCACGTTGCAGCCGCGTTCGCGGACGTCCTGACCGTCGCGGCGCAGCACCACGTCGCGCACGTCGCAGTTGGACCCGGCGGCCGCCCAGTGCGGGAACCGCTCGCGGCTGTACCCGCGCATGGAGCCGGCCCGCTTGACCGCGATCGCGTCGAGCTGGGCCCGTGAGGTGTCGGGGTCGATCCTGGCCGGAGCGGCGTCGCTGGGCGGCACGCACGCGGCGGCGCCGCCGACAGCGAGGGCCGCGGCGACGGTCGCGATCGCGCGGCGCCAGCCGGCAACGGGGGTACGGGAAGAGCGCACGTCATCAGCTTGCGGGGCAGGGCGGCCGCTACGCCACATTCACTCATCTACCGGCGTTTCCGGGCGAACGGGCGGGGGCGCCGATCAGATCTTGGTCCCGCAGCCCCCCGAAACGGTGGTCAGGGGACCAAGATCTGCGGGGGTAGCGTGCACCGGCGGGGGCACGGTGGACGGTGTGCGCGGTGGCCGGGCCGTCCTGCGGCGGACGCGGCTGGTCGGCACCGAGGTGGTCTGGCGGTGGCGGTGGCGGACGTGGCGACCGGCGCCGACGTTGCGCGGCGCCGACGTTGCGCGGCGCCGCCGGCGGCGCGGCGCTGGTCGGGGACACGCTGGCGGTCCTCGCCGGCGGCAGCCGCCAACGGGTGCACGTCTACCGCCGGGCCGCCCCCGACCAGCGCCGCGGACGGTCAGTGGGCGCGGTTGACGGCGCTCGTGACCGCCTTGATGGAGGCCGTGACGATGTTGGCGTCCAGGCCGACCCCCCACAGCGTGCGTCCGTCCACGTCGCACTCCACGTACGCGGCCGCCTGGGCGTCACCGCCGGCGGACATCGCGTGCTCGTGGTAGTCGCGCACCGTCGCCTTGATGCCGAGCGTCTCCAGCGCGCGCACGTACGCGTCGATCGGGCCGTTGCCGACCGCGACCACCGAGCGCGGCTCGCCGCCGGCCACCAGGCGCACGTCGACCTCGACCTTGCCGTCGACGGTGGCCGTGGTGTACCCGTCGAGCTGGACCGCGGGGTTCGGCTGGTGCTCCACCAGGTACTCCGTGGCGAAGATGTCCCACATCCGCGCCGGCTCCACCTCGCCGCCGTCGGCGTCGGTGACGCCCTGGACGACGCCGGAGAACTCGATCTGCAGCCGCCTGGGCAGGTCGAGGTGGTGCTCGGCCTTCATCACGTACGCCACGCCGCCCTTGCCCGACTGCGAGTTCACCCGGATGACGGCCTCGTACGTGCGGCCCACGTCCTTGGGGTCGATGGGCAGGTACGGCACCCCCCAGGCGTACGCGTCGAGGTCGGTGCCGGCCTGCGCGGCGTCCGCCTGCAGCGCGTCCAGGCCCTTCTTGATGGCGTCCTGATGGGAGCCCGAGAAGGCGGTGTAGACCAGGTCGCCGGCGTACGGGTGGCGCTCGTGCACGGGCAGCTGGTTGCAGTACTCGACCGCGCGCTTGATCTCGTCGATGTGGGAGAAGTCGATCTGCGGGTCGACGCCCTGCGAGAACAGGTTCAGCCCCAGCGTCACCAGGTCGACGTTGCCGGTGCGCTCACCGTTGCCGAACAGGCAGCCCTCGATCCGGTCCGCCCCCGCCAGCACGCCCAGCTCGGCGGCGGCGACCGCGGTGCCGCGGTCGTTGTGCGGGTGCAGGCTGAGCACCACGCTGTCCCGGCGCGGCAGGTGCCGGTGCATCCACTCGATCGAGTCGGCGTACACGTTCGGGGTGGCCATCTCGACGGTGGCCGGCAGGTTGATGATCAGGGGGCGGGCCGGGGTGGGGTCCACCACGTCCAGGACGGCGGAGCAGATCTCCAGCGCGTAGTCCAGCTCGGTGCCCGTGTAGGACTCCGGCGAGTACTCGTAGAAGACCTCCGTGTCCGGCGTGTGGATCTCGGCGTACTTCTGGCACAGCCGGGCGCCGGTCGTGGCGATGTCGGTGATCCCGTCGCGGTCCAGCCCGAAGACGACCCGGCGCTGGAGCGTGGAGGTCGAATTGTAGAAGTGCACGATGGCCCGGCGGGCGCCGCGGATGGACTCGAACGTCCGGTCGATCAGGTGCTCGCGGCACTGCACCAGGACCTGGATGGTCACGTCGTCCGGGATCAGGTCCTGCTCGATGAGCTGGCGGACGAAGTCGAAGTCGGTCTGGCTGGCGGCCGGGAAGCCGACCTCGATCTCCTT
>DASQDS010000043.1:0-10317 GCA_035634075.1 Pilimelia sp.
CGCTCGTGCTGATCGCCGCCGGCGGCCTCGCCTACAGCGTCGGGGCGGTCTTCTACGCCCTGCGCCGGCCGAACCCGTGGCCCACCGTCTTCGGCCACCACGAGTTTTTCCACGCCTGCACGCTGGTGGCCGCCATGGCCCACCACATCGCCATCTACTTCGCGCTGTTCTCCTGAAGCCGGCGCGTCTCCCGAGGCACGCGCGCGTCAGCGCGGGCCGGCGTGCCGGCCCGCGCTGACGCGGCTGAAGTTACAGCGGCCGGTCGGTCGGCCGAACCTCGCGGTACTGCTCGCGAACCGTGTACCGGTCGTCCACCGGCGGCGCCACCGGCGGCGCGACGACGGTGCGGCGGCGGCTCTGCCAGAACCACATCGTCAGGATCAGGCCCACCACGCCGGCGAGCATCATCACCCAACCCACGACGTTCAGGTCGAGCCATCCGACCGAAACCTTGACCGCGAACGCCAGGATCGCGCCCACGACGATAAGGAAGATACTTCCACCGATGCCCACTTCGTCGCCCTCCTCGGCTATCGGCTGGCGCCTGCTGCCAGACCTGGGCCGCACGTGAGTAGCGGCGAGCCTTGAATACCCACCTACGTGCGGGCCCAATCAGGCAAGCTATGCACATGAGCGAGCGCGGCGAGCGGACACTCGTACTGTTGCGGCACGCCAAGGCCGATCGGCCCGCCGGCGTTGCGGACCCGGACCGGCCGCTCACCACCCGAGGGCACGCGGACGCGGCGGCCGCCGGCGCCTGGCTGTTCCGCAACGGGCTGCGGCCGGAGCTGGTGATCTGCTCCCCGGCCAAGCGCACGCGGCAGACCTGGCACGGGGTGGCCGTCGCCCTGGCCGCCGGCGAAGCGCCGGCGGTGGACTACGACCAGGACCTGTACGACGGCGGCGTGGCGGAACTGCTGGCCCAGGTGCGCAAGGCGGACGACGCCGTGCGGACCATCCTGCTGATCGGGCACAACCCGAGCATCTCGCTGCTGTCGGCGATGCTCGACCCGCAGCGCCAGCCGGATTCCGACGGGCTGCGGACGAGCGGCCTGGCCGTGCACCGGGCGACCACCTGGGCGGCGTTCGGCGACACCGACGCCGAGCTGACCGCCTCGCACACGGCGCGCGGCTGACCGGTGGGTCACGGCTCCGCGGGCGGGCGCAGCCTGCTGGCCGGGGATTCCGGGTCCGCCACCGCGTGACCGTGGGCGATGCGGGTCTCCTCCAGGATCGAGACCTCCGGGGTCGCCCCGGGCGCCCGCTGCCGGCGGTTGTGCCAGAACGAGACCGTCAACACCAGCACGACCGCGCCGGCCACCATCAACACCCAGCCGATCACGTGCAGGTCGAGGACCTCCACCTGCACGTTCACCGCAAACCGGAGGATCGCGCCCAGCGCGATGAGGAAGATGCCCCCGCCGATACCCATATGCGCTCCTTGTGCCGTTATTTCAGGGTACCGCCCAGTGAGTCGCCCCGCAGGCGGCCCACTGATCTGCTAAGCACCCGGTCAGGCACGGCGCTGGGTTCAGAACGCCTCCTCCGGCAGGTCCATGACGTCGAGCGTGGCGCCCTCGATCACCCGTCGGTCGGCACCGAGCCGGGGCAGCACCTCGGCGGCGAAGAACCGGGCCGCGGCCACCTTGCCCTCGTAGAAGGCCCGGTCGGCCTCCGCGGTCGCCCCGCCGAGCGCCCGCAGCGCGACCTCGGCCTGCCGCTGCAGCAGCCAGCCCACGACGAGGTCGCCGACGGCGAGCAGGAACCGCCGCGAGTGCAAACCGACCTTGTAGACCGCCCGCGGGTCCTCGCGCTGCGTCTCGGCGAGCCAGCCGGTCATCACCGCGAGCATCTTGCGCACCTCGGACAGCCCCCGGGCCAGCGCCTGCCGCTCGTCCTTGAGCCGGCCGTTGCCGCCCTCGGTCTCGATGAACTGGGCGATCTCCGCGGCGACCGCGCTCAGTGCCCCACCCTTGTCCCGCACGATCTTGCGGAAGAACAGGTCCAGGCTCTGGATCGCGGTCGTGCCCTCGTACAGCGTGTCGATCTTGGCGTCGCGGACGTACTGCTCCAACGGGTAGTCCGCCAGGAAGCCGGAGCCGCCGAAGGTCTGCAGCGCCTCGTGCCCGAGCAGCTCGGACGCCCGCTCCGAGCCGCACCCCTTGACCAGTGGCAGCAGTAGGTCGTTGACCCGCTTGGCCAACCGCAGCGCCTCGGCGTCGCCCGCCGCCTCGGCGATGTTGACCTTGTCCTGCCAGGTGGCCGTGTAGCAGACCAGCGCGCGCAGGCCCTCGGCGTACGACTTCTGCAGCAGCAGCGACCGGCGGACGTCGGGGTGCCGGCTGATCGGCACGCGCGGCGCGGTCTTGTCCGCCATCTCGCGGAGGTCGGCGCCCTGCACCCGGTTGCGGGCGTAGTCCAGCGCGTTGAGGTAGCCGGTCGAGAGCGTCGCGATGGCCTTCGTGCCGACCATCATGCGGGCGTACTCGATGATCATGAACATCTGGCGGATGCCGTCGTGGACGTCGCCGAGCAACCAACCCGTGGCCGGCACGCCGTGGTCCCCGAACGTCAGCTCGCACGTGTTGGACACCTTGATGCCCATCTTGTGCTCGACGTTCGTGGCGAACACGCCGTTGCGCTCGCCGAGCTCGCCGGTGGCCGGATCGAAGTGGTACTTCGGGACCACGAAGAGCGACAGGCCCTTGGTGCCCGGGCCGCCGGCGCCCTCGACGCCGACCGGTCGGGCAAGGACGTAGTGGATGATGTTGTCGGTCAGATCGTGCTCGCCCGAGGTGATGAAGCGCTTGACGCCCTCCAGGTGCCACGAGCCGTCCGCCTGCGGGATCGCCCGGGTGCGGCCGGCACCCACGTCCGAACCCGCGTCCGGCTCGGTGAGCACCATCGTCGAGCCCCACTGCCGGTCGACGAAGAGGCGGGCCCACTCGCGCTGCTGCGGGGTGCCCTCGACGAAGAGGATGTGGGCGAACGACGGCCCGGACGAGTACATCCACACCGGGGCATTCGCGCCCAGCACCAGCTCGGCGAGCGACCACCACAGGGCGCGGGGGGCGCTGGTGCCGCCGAGGGCCGCCGGCAGGTCCAGCCGCCAGAATTCCGCCGCCATGAACGCGCGGTAGGAGGCCTTGAACGACTCCGGCAGCGGGGCGGTGTGCGTGACCGGGTCGAACACCGGCGGGTTGCGGTCGCTGTCGGTGTAGCTGGCGGCGAGGTCCTCGCGCGCCAGGCGGTCGACCTCGGCGAGGATGTCGCGCGCCGTCTGCACGTCGATGTCCGGATACGGCTCCCGGCCGAAGGTCTCGGCGGCGCCGAAGACCTCGAACAGGTTGAACTCAAGGTCCCGCAGATTGCTCCTGTAGTGGCTCATGTCGCCGCACCCCCGCTCCTGGCGGTGGTCTAGTTACCCACCGGTAACTCACAACTGTACGTACTCGCCAGTAGCTTCGACAACCCCCGGCTTGCGCTTAGAGCTCCGTGGAGCCGACTTCCCAGCTCGGCACGGCGGCGGCCGGCACCGGCTGGGAACCGGTGTACTCCATCAGCACCAGGGCGATGTCGTCGTCGAGCTGGCCGTGCACCCACTCCACGAGCGCCGCCTCCAGCGACGCCAGCCCGTCCCCCACCGTGCCGTGCCCGAGCAGCCGCCAGGCCCGCTCCGCAGTGGGGAAGAACTCCCCGTCGCGGCGGGCCTCGCCGAGGCCGTCGGTGAAGAGCAGCAGCCGGTCACCGGGTTCCAGCCGCTCCACCCGCGGGCGGACCACCGGCATGAAGCCGAGCGGCGGCGCCGGCGCGGGCGGCTCCAGCGCGATCACCTCGCCGCGCCGCAGCAGCAACGGCGCCGGGTGGCCGCAGTTGACGATCGTGAGGGTGCCGCCCCGCTCCTCGACCAGGGCCGCCGTCACGAAGTCCTCGTCGCCGACCGAGCGCGCCACCGCCCGGTCCAGATCGGACACGATCGCGCGCAGGTCCGCCCGCTCGAACGCCACGTGCCGGTACGAGCCGAGCACGATGCTGGCCAGCCGCACCGCGTCGAGGCCCTTCCCCCGCACGTCCCCGATGATCATGCGGATGCCGTACGGCGTGTCCAGCGCCTCGTAGAGGTCCCCGCCGATGTCCGCGGCTGCGGTCGCCGAGATGTACCGGCCGGCCACCGGCATGGTGCCGATCTGCGGCCCGAGCGGGCGCAGGACCGCCTGCTGCGCCACGGACGCCAGCCGGGACAGCTCCGCGATCTGCTCGGCCTGCCGCTGCCGGATCACCGCCACCCCGGCCGCGATGCCCGTGGCCAGCACGATGCCGACGACGTTGACGATCGTCGCGTGGGTGATCATCTTGCCGAGCAACGCGAAGACGATACCCATCACCGTGGCCACGCCGCCGACCGCGAGCACCACCGGCCACGCCGCGAACGCCGCGGTGAGGAACGGCGCCGCCGCGACCAGGCCGACGTAGTTCGCCCGCCGGCCGTCCGCGATCTCCACGACGGCCACCAGAGCGAGCAGCACGAAGGCCGCGCCGATGCCGGCGCGGGATCCAGGGCTGAGCGGGCGTCGGCCCGCCGACAGAAGTTGCATGGGTACGGGCATCAGCATGCCTGATCCGGCGCCCGTACTGAATGACGTTGACCCCTCGTCTGAGGGGGATCTGACCGCCAGGGCCGAAACCAGCCCGCCGCGGGCGGCCATCCGCCGGCCGGTGGCGCACGATTGTCCGGTGGACGCCGACCTCAGGGCCGCCCTCGTCGAGACGTTCCGGTGGCTCGACCCAGGCCCGCACAGCACCCATCTGGTCAGCGACCTGTCCGGCTGGTGGCGCGACCCGGCGCTGCTCGCGCGGCTCGGGGGCGCGCTCGCCGGCCTGTTCCCGGCCGCGCCGGCGCCCACCGTCGTGATCTCCCCCGAGGCGACCGGCTTCCTGCTCGGCCCGCTGGTCGCCGTCACCCTGGGGGCGGGCTTCGTCGAGGGGCACAAGGACACCCGCGACCGCCGCGTCCCGGACGCCATGCACTGGGGTACGTCCACCCCCGACTACCGGGGCCGGACCCTGCGCCTCGGGGTCCGCGCCGCCCGCCTGCGCGCTGGCGACCGGGCGCTGATCGTGGACGACTGGATCGTCACGGGGGCGCAGGTCGGGGCGCTCCGGGCGGCGCTGGGCCGGGCCGGGGTCGAGGTGGTCGGCGCCGCCGTCGTGGTGGACGGCTGCCCCCCGCCGGTCGGGGCGGCCCTGGGCGTCCGCGGCCTGCTCCGCGCGGCCGAGCTGCCCGGCTGAGGCGCCGGCGGTACGGTGCTGAGGTCGCGTGAACGGTCGGAGGTGGCATGGCAGGGCGGAAACGGCCCGACGGCGTGGCGACCACCGACCTGGTGCTCAGCGCGTACGTGGGCGGCAACGCCGACGTCTTTCCGCACGTCCTGGAGTTGCACGTCCCCGCCGGCAGCCGGGTCGCCGACGTGACCTGGGGCAAGGGGGCGTTCTGGCGGCAGGTGCCCGCCGGGCGGTACGAGGTGCTGCCCAGCGACCTGCAGACCGGCGTCGACTGCCGGGACCTGCCGTACGCCGACGGCGAGCTGGACTGCGTGGTGCTCGACCCGCCGTACATGGAGGGCCTGTTCCGCGCCGGCGCCGAGCAGCTCGCCGGGTCGGGCACGCACGCCGCGTTCCGCGACCGCTACTCCGACGGCAGGCCGACGGCCCCGGTGACCGGCGCGCCGAAGTACCACGACGCCGTCCTCGACCTCTACCTCAAGGCCGGCAAGGAGGCCCACCGCGTCCTGCGCGACCACGGCGTGTTCGTGGTGAAATGCCAGGACGAGGTGAGCGCGAACCGGCAGCGGCTTACCCACGTCGAGCTCATCACCGCGTACGAGGACGCCGGCTTCTACTGCAAGGATCTGTTCATCGTCGTCCGGCCGAACCGGCCCGGGGTCACCCGGCTGCTGCGCCAGGAGCACGCGCGGAAGAACCACTCGTACTTCCTGGTGTTCATCAAGCTGGACCCGCGCCACCCCCGGCGGCTGCGCCCCCCGCGGCGGGCGGGGCCCACGACCCCCGCCCGCCGCGTCCCCATTCACCCCACGGAAGGCGTGTAGTGGCCGGCGCCGTCCCCCGCCAGCGCGCGGCTGGTGCTGCCGTCCACCCCGACGGGCACGTCGCCCGCGACGGTCACCCGGTTGAGCCGGCGCGGCTGGTCGCCGTAGTCGTCCGGCGCGTAGTGCTGGGTGATCCGGTTGTCGAAGAGCACCAGGTCGCCGGCGCTCCACTGCACCCGTAGGACGTTCTCCGGCCGGGTGACGTACGCCTGCAGAAGCCGGAGGATGTCGCGGGACTCGGCGCGCGACAGGCCGACGATCTCCTGCGCGAAGCCCCCGATGAACAGCCCGCGCTCGCCGGTCTCCGGGTGCACGCGGACGACCGGGTGCGCGGTGCGGTACAGGCGCGAGACGAACGCCTTGCGATACTCGGCCACCGCGGCGTTCCGCGGCTCGGCGTAGTCGTAGTCGTTGGTGTGCACCGCCCACAGGGTGTCGGCGAAGGTGCGCAGCGGGTCGGGCAGGTCACGGTACGCGGCCGCCGCGTTGGCGATGAGCGTGTTTCCGCCGTACGCGGGGATCGTGATGCCCCGCAGCGAGGTGATCTTCGGCGGCGCCGGCACGAACGTCACGTCGGTGTGCCAGTTGTTGGCCCGGACGCCCTCCCCGCCGTCGACCGGCAGGATGTGCGGCTGCCCCTCGACCGACGGGACGGTCGGGTGCGCGGTGGTGAGCTGGCCGAACCGCGCGAGGAACCGCAGCTGGTGCTCGTCGTCCAGGTGCTGGCCCCGGAACACGAGGGCCTTGTGCTCCAGCAGCGCGGCGTTGAGTCGGCCGACGACGGCGTCGTCGAGGTCGGCGCGCAGGTCCACGCCGGAGATCTCGGCACCGATCCGGCCGCCGATGCGCCGGACGTTTGTGGTCGATGCGGTGGTGGTCGTGGTCGTGGTCGTGGACATGGCTGACGGCCTCCTTGACGGAGTTGAGGGCATGGGCAGGCCAGGCACCGGTTGCGCGGCTGCGCGGCTGCGCGCGGTCGGCAGGATCAGTGCGGGGGTACGACTCCTCGTGCGCTATCGACAGAGCGCGCTGGCGACCCGGCAGAGGTCCACGTGCCGGCGTTCCACCAGGCTGAGCGCGACGATCCGCGTCGCCCCCCGGTGCCCGCCGCGCGTCGTCATGCCCCCGATACTGCCCGTATAAATCCTATATGGCAAGTAGGCATTCAAATCGTGGGACCACGCCCTTGCAGCCAATCTTGGCTTCGACACGTTGGGCATCGCCGAGGCTCGGTCACACGGGTTCGACCCGGAAGACCGCCACATGCGGGGCGGCAGCGGCGAAGCCGTCCGGCGTCGCATCTTTCACCACGCCCGTCTTGACGAACATCGAGACGCCGTGCGGGACCTCCGTGGGAAACGCCCGCAGCACCGGCACCCGCTCGTCCTCGGGCAGGTCCACGAGCCGTACGGGCGTCTCCTTCCTGCCCCGCGACAGCACCGCCTCGCCGGCTGCGCGGGCGTTCTTGACCCAGTCACCCTGCGCGTAGCCGCCGACGATGTAACGGTGGCCATCGACCGTCAGCGGGGACACCGGAGTGGTCCGGGGCTGGCCTGTCTTGCGACCGCGCACCGTGAGCAGGTGCATCGTTCCGATCGGCACGCCCCGGCGTTGCAACCAGATGATGGCCTTGTTGGCGAGCCGGAGGGACTTGGGCGGAAAGGACATCTCGCCTCCTAGTCAGTTGTGGCGGCGTCGGTTGTGGCGGCGTCTGTTGTGGCGGCGTCGGTTGTGGCGGCGTCGGTTGTGGCGGCCGTGAACCACGGCAGGGCGCCGCTCTCGATGGCCTCGGTAACGTGCTGCAACCACTCGATCTCGGCGTACCGCAGCAGTTGGGCGTATTCGGTTTCCAACAGCACCACGCGCGGCACGCCCGCCCGGCCCGCCTCGGCGAGCAAGTCGTCCGCCTCCTCGGCGAGACCCGCGAGCGACCGGCGTCGTTCGCGGAGCAGGCCGATGGCCTCCTCCCGGTCGAGGATCAAGAGGTGGGCCAGACCGGCCGGGAAGACGGGGAACTCGGGGACGACCGCGCCGACGTACCTGCGGACCAGAGTGCGGAGGGCGCTTTCGCCCGCGGCAGTCAGGGTGTAGACGGTCCGCTCCGGCCGCGCGCCCGATCGGTTGCGGTCGACCGGCTCGATCAGACCCGCCCGGACCGAGCGGTCGATGGCGTCGTACACCGAACCGCCGCGGAGCTTGACGACCGCGCCGACGTGGCGCTCCCGCAGCAACGTCTGCATCTCATACGGGTGTCGGGGCCGATCGCGCAACAGCGCGAGGACCGCCATCGTCAGTGGACTGTCCAGAGCCCGCACGCGCCGCTCCTATATCCGAATCCGGTTAACCGAGTTCGACTATAGCTCAGAGTGTGGGGCGGCACCTCATGCGGGCAGCAGAAGGACCGCGGGCGCGCCTGACCGCCGTGGTCAGCCGGTCCGGACGCCGTCGGCCATCCACGGGCCGCTATTCGTAGATCCGCAGCACGTGGCCATCCGGGTCCTGGACCCGGAACTCACCGCCGTCGCCGGTGTCCGGCTCGACCACCTCGCATCCGTGCGCGGAGAGCCGCCGGCGCAGGGCCCCCCGGTCGGTCACGAAGAGCGCCAGCCAGGTGCCGGGTTGGCCCTGGCCGTTCTGACAGAGATAGATCTGCTGTCCGTCCCGGCCGATGATCGCGAAGTCCGCCGGGGCGCCGAAGGTGTGGAAGAGCTCCAGGCCCAGCACCTCGGTGTAGAAGGCGACGCTGGCGGCAAGGTCGGAGACGTTCAGGATCGGATTGATGCTGGTGAGTCTGCCGCCCGCGAAGTCCGCCATGGCCTCGACGTTATCGGCCTGGGCTGCTGCTGGCCGACCTGGAGGAGCCACAGCCGCTCTTGATCGAGCTTCAGCGGCGTACGCAGATCACCGGCCATTCAGGGACAGCGGACCAAGCGAGGCCGGGCGGAGCCGAGCGTGGAGCGGGTGAAGGGAATCGAACCCTCACTGTCAGCTTGGGAACCTTACAAGATCCCCGTCCGGGCCTCGGCCGTCCGAGCTGGGACCTGCACCCGAGGGCCTGGAGTGACCTTCTGGCGCCTGGTCTAATGGCACGCCAATGGCACAGCTTCCCGAGAGACGGGCGCGACACGATGTCCCTTCACCTACCCGGTAGATCGCACGGCGTGTCCGAGGGCGTTCCCGAGCAGTGGGGGAGTGTGATGAAGGTTGAGGGTCGGCGGACGGGCGCACACCGCAGGAGCGGCCAGGCCCTCCGCTCAACGGCGATTCACTCCGCAGAGTAATGCGATCATGAGCAAGCTGTTAGATCATTGTCCGTAGATGTCGCGCCGGCCGGCGCGACCCGGCTCCACCTAAGGCCGCAGCGAGAGGTGGGATGCGTGACGAAGGGCAAGGAACCGCAAACAAGGCGCCAGCAGGTGGAGTCCTGGCTGGGCGTCACTCGCCTGGTCCTCCTGATAGTCCTGCCGGGGCTGCTTGCGGCAGCGGGATGGATAGCAGCCACGAGAAAAGGTCAGGTTAAGACATACTGGATATTGATCATCGTCTTCATAACACTGATCTTGGCCTTCCTCAACGTCTGGAAGGAAATTCAGGCCAGACGGGCAGTCAAGACTGCCGTCTCGGCTAAAGCCGCACTAGCCGGATCGTTGAGCCAATCAGGAAGACCGCTCGTTACCCTCCTAAGCAAAGTAGCAGAAGCCCATCCGGACGAGCGCCGCGCGGAGGTCAAGACACTAATCTCGCGCACCGTGCAAATCTGCTATTCCCAGAGTGGCAGACTAACTCACCACAAGTGTCGGTGCAGGTCTGTTTTATACCTGTTCTCTGCACCCGATGTCCTCGCCAGACAAGACTTTGACGGACGGAGCGGCAAGGCGCCCCGCCTTGAATTCAACGCGGAATGGGGCGCACCAAACAAGCAGGTAATTGAGTTAGCCAAAGGAGAGGATGTCCTACTTGTTAGGGATGTAGATGGAGACGATACGCCAGCTTACTTCGTACCCCAAAAGGGGTGCGAATATGAGTCGTTCCTTCAAGTGCCGGTCAGGACGGAGCGCCGGAGCTTTGGATTCCTTTCCGTTGACTCCGATAAGGCATTCAGCCTAACGGATGCGGACGTTGGATTCGTTATTCTAATGGCACGACTACTTGCGTCGGCTCTAGCATTGCTGGATGAAGAATTCCCGCAACTGGTCCATACTGACGACAA
>DASQDS010000044.1:0-2782 GCA_035634075.1 Pilimelia sp.
GCCCTCACCCGGGCCGCGCGGGGCCGGTGGCGGGCGGCGACTGCCCCGCCGCCGGCCAGTGCGACTCGTGCCGGCAGCAGGCCGCGTGCCGCTCCTGCCAGTCCCGCAGGGCGGTCTTGATGCGGTGGTTCTCGGCCGCCGCGCCGCCGAGCTGGCCATGGAGCAGCTCCAGCTCGGCGGCGAGCCGGGCGAGGAGGGCGTACACCTGGGCGGCGTCCAGGCCCTCGCGGCGGCGGCCGGCCGGGGCGAACCGGACCCCTCGCAGGTCCCGGGCGGTGAGCAGTGTCATCGGTCCCCTCTGGTGCGGCACGTCGCTGGGCGGGAGCGTGGCGTCGGGCGGTGCCCGCCCATCGGCCCGTCGTGGCCGGCGGACCGGCGCCGGGCCGGCCGGCCGTGGGGACAGCCTGGGCGGCCGGTTGCGGGAGCAACAGGGCGGCGGAGCGGCAAAGCGGGCGCACGGATGTTGCGTGGCGCGCCCGGCGCCGGGAACAATATAGTGGAGATAGTGACCTAGGCGCCGGGAGTCGGTGCCCTCACCCCGACCGCGAGGAGGTCCCGCAGTGGCGGCACCCCGACGCAGGCAACTTGCGCAGCGCCGCAAGGCGCTGGGCTACACGCAGGAACGGCTGGCCGAGCGCCTACGGGTGGACCGGTCCACCGTCGTGCGGTGGGAGCGGGGAAACAGCGAGCCGCAGCCCTGGTACCGACGCCCGCTGGCCGACGCCCTCGACATCACGCTGGACCGGCTCGACGACCTCCTGGCGGACGTCACCGCGCCGGCGATTGGCCCGTCCAGGGTGGACCGCGGGCGCATCGGAACGACTACCGTCAGTACCGCCCCTATCGATGGGAGCGACACCGTGGACAGGCGCCAATTCACCGTCACCGCCGCCCTGGGCGCCCTGGGCGTCGCCGGACCGCTACGCACCGCCCTCGAATCGCCCGCGGCCCCGCGCACGCTCGGCGGCGAACACGTGCGCGGGCTGACCGAGACGATCGGCGCCTTCGAGAAGGCCGACGCCGCGCTGGGCGGCGACGCGCTGTGTGAGGTCGCGCGGAATCTGCACCAGCGGGTGGGCCGCTGGACGCGCGAGTCGTCGTACCCGCCGGGCGTCGGCGCGGGCCTGCAGGCGGCGCTCGGCGACCTGGAGGTGTGGATCGGCTGGCTGTCGGTCGACGCGGAGCGGCGCCCGCAGGCTCGCCGCTACCTGCAGGACACGATCCTGCGGGCGCGGCTCATCGACGACCCCGTGCTCGAGGTGCGGGCGATGGGCCTCTACGCGCTGCTCGTCCGCGAGGCCCGGCCCGCCGAGTCGCTCCAGTGCGCCGAGGCCGCGCTGCGCCTCTCGGCCCCGTGGGCGACCCCCCGGCTGACCACGCTGCTGCACCTGCGGGCCGGCCACGCCCTCGCCATCGCCGGTGACGCGGTGGCCGCCGAGCGGAACATGGCCCGGGCGCGGGCGGCCTTCGACCGCGGCCCCCACGCCGACGACCCGGCCCACCTGCGGTTCGTCACCGGCCAGGAGGTCACCGGGTTGGCCGCTCTCAGCCAGCTCGCGCTGGACCGGCCGGAGCGCGCCGCGCGCCTGCTCCGCGGCATCGCCGAGCACCCGCACCCGGTGTACCGGCGCAACGCCGTCCTCTACCACCTGCACCTGGCCGAGGCGACCCGGCGGGCCCGGGACGTGACCGGCGCGTCGGCCATCGCCCTGCGGGCGCTGCCGGCGGTCCTCGAACTGCGCTCGGCAAGGACCCGGCGCCGGTGCGCTGAGCTGCGGGCCGCCCTCGGCACGTACGCCTCCCGCGTCCCCGCGGCCCGGGAGTTCACCGAGGCGTACGACGCCGCCGTCGCGCCGGTCGGCGACCGGTGACCGCCGGGGTGGTGCTGGCCGCGTACGACGCGACCGCGGCCCGACCCCTGCTGGACCGGCTGGTCGAGGTGTACCTCGAGGTGTACGGCGACACCGGGGATCCGTTCCACGCGGAGGACCGGTACCGGCGCCAGCTCGCCGGCCACCTGACCGCGCCGGGGTGGCGGCTGGTCACGGCCGCGGTCGGCGCGGAGCTGGCCGGGTACGCGTACGGGTTCCCGCTGCCGGCGCATTCGCGCTGGTGGGAAGGTCTGCGGACGGCGGTGCCCGCGAACTTCACCGACGAGGACGGCACGCGCACGTTCGCGGTCAGCGAGATCATGGTGCGGGTCCGGTGGCGCCGGCGCGGGGTGGCCCGGGCACTGCACGACGCCCTGCTGGCCGGCCGGCCGGAGCCCCGCGCGACGCTGCTCGCCGACCCGGCCAACGTCCCGGCGCAAACGGCATATGCCGACTGGGGCTGGCGAAAGGTCGGCCGGTTGCGACCGGGGTGGGAACACGCCCCGCTATTCGACGTCCTGCTGCGGCCGTGACCTGCGCACTGTCCCGGCCCGGCGGTGTTTCGGGGGGGCGGGGGCCCGGAAGATCCCGTTCGGGTGTAGGCTAGCCGGAGCAGTTTCTTGCTCGTGGTTGCTTCCACCCCGGTCTTGCCGGGTTCCCCGAAACTTGGGGTGTCGGTCTCCCTTGGGATTCGGCCGTAGGTTCGCCGCTGCTCGAGACGCCCGTCCGGGCCCACGCAGCGTGCGAGGGCCGACATCCGTACGAAGGAGACACCCCGTGTCAACCGGCACCGTGAAGTGGTTCAACGCCGAAAAGGGTTTCGGTTTCATCAACGTCGACGGCGGCGGCCCCGACGTGTTCGTGCACTACTCCTCGATCCAGGCCGACGGCTTCCGTGAGCTGCAAGAGGG
>DASQDS010000045.1:0-8119 GCA_035634075.1 Pilimelia sp.
AGGGTCGCGACTGCGGTACGGCGGACGTCCGGTTCGGCATCGTCCAGGTACGGCCGGAACGCGGCGAGGGTGGTCTCCTGCTCGGCCAGGGCGAGGACGGCGACGATCCGGTCCGCCGCCGGTCCGCCGGCCCGGGCGGCGGCGCGCGGCCCCGCCGGCCCGGCCGCGGTCACGCCGAAGCGGCGCACCTCGGCCACGACGGTTTCCGCCGGCCCGGCCGCCGGGTGGAAGTCGTCGACGGGGACGAGGTAGTCGGCCACGGGCCGCTTGACGAACTCCATCTCGCCGTCGGCGCGCCGGCGCAGGTTCAGGTGGTAGAGCCAGGTGTCGTCGTCGCGGTGCGGGTGGTCGGTGCGGTCGTGGTAAAGCCCCCAGCGGCTCTCGGTCCGCACCAGCGAGGCCCGCGCCGCCATCTCGGCGCAGTCGCGGATGAACGTGACCTCCGCGCAGCGCATCAGCTCGTGCGGGGTACGCGCCCCCATGCCGGCGATCTCGCCGGCCATGCGCTGGAACGTCTCGACCGCGATCTCCAGGTTCGCCGCGGACTTCGGCGGCGCGACGTAGTCGTTGACGAACCGGCGCAGCTTGTATTCGACCTGCGGTTGCGGCGGCCCGTCGGGGTGGCGCAGCGGGCGGTAGATGAGCTCGTGGGCCGCGGCGATCTGGTCGGCGGGCAGGGGCCCGGGCGTGGCCGGGTGCCCGGCGGCGTGGGTGCCGGCGAGGTCGCCGAAGACGAACGCCCCGATCATGTAGTTGTGCGGCACGCAGGCCAGGTCGCCGGCCGCGTACAGCCCGGGGACGGTGGTGGCGCCGTGCTCGTCCACCCACACCCCGGACGCGGAGTGCCCGCCGCAGAGCCCGATCTCGGAGATGTGCATCTCCACGTCGTGGGTGCGGTAGTCGTGCCCACGGCCGGCGTGGAAGGCGCCCCGGGTGGGCCGTTCGGTGCTGTGCAGGATGCCTTCGAGCTGCCCGATGGTCTCCTCGGGCAGGTGCGACAGCTTGAGGTAGATCGGGCCGCGGTCGGATGCCAGCTCCCGGGCGACCTCGGCCATCATCTGCCCGGACCAGTAGTCGCAGTCGACGAAGCGTTCGCCCCGGTTGTTCACCTGGTAGCCGCCGAACGGGTTGGCCACGTACGCGCACGCGGGGCCGTTGTAGTCCTTGATCAGCGGGTTGATCTGGAAGCACTCGATGCCGGACAGCTCCGCGCCCGCGTGGTACGCCATCGCGTACCCGTCGCCGGCGTTCGTCGGGTTCTCGTACGTCCCGTAGAGGTAGCCGCTGGCCGGCAGTCCGAGCCGCCCGCACGCGCCGGTCGCCAGGATCACCGCGCCGGCGGACACGGTCACGAACTCCCCGCTGCGGGTGTCGAACCCGACCGCGCCGACGGCCCGACCGTCCCGGGTGAGGACCCGGACCGGCATGACCCGGTTCTCGATCTGGATCCGCTCCCGATTCTCCCGGCGGCGCAGCTCCCGGTAGAGCACCTTCTTGACGTCGCGCCCCTCCGGCATCGGCAGCACGTACCGGCCGGAGCGGTGCACCTGCCGGACGGCGTACTCGCCGTACTCGTCCTTCTCGAATTTGACGCCGTACCGTTCCAGGCGCTGCACCATGTCGAAGCCGCGGGTGGCGGTCTGGTAGACGGTGCGCTGGTCGACGATGCCGTCGTTGGCGCGGGTGATCTCCCGGACGTAGTCCTCCGGCGTGGCCTTGCCCGGGATGACCGCGTTGTTGACCCCGTCCATGCCCATCGCGAGGGCGCCGGAGTGCCGCACGTGCGCCTTCTCCAGCAGCAGCACCCGGGCGCCGTGCTCGGCCGCGGACAGCGCGGCCATGGTGCCGGCGGTGCCGCCGCCGACGACGAGGACGTCGCAGCTCAGCTCCCGGCGGTCGGTGGCGGCGGGGGTCAGCACGGGTGGCTCCTGTCGTCGGCGCCGAGCGCGGCGAGGATCGTGCCGCGGGCGGCCCGGACGACCGGGGTCCCGCGGGTGGCGGGGTCGCGTGGCTGCGGCACGTCGACCAGGGTCTGCACCCCGCCCGGTCCGAGCACGGCGACCCGGTCGCCGATGAACAGCGCCTCGTCGACGTCGTGGGTGACGAAGACGACGGTCGCCGGGGTGCTGCGCAGGACGTCCACCAGCAGCCGCTGCATCGCGGCGCGGGTCTGGGCGTCGAGCGCGCCGAACGGCTCGTCCATGAGGATCGCGCGGGGTCCGCCGGCGAGCGTCCGGGCCAGCTGGACCCGCTGCCGCATGCCGCCGGACAGCTGCGCCGGCAGGCGGTGTTCCTGCCCGGCGAGGCCGACGCGGGCCAGCCAGCCCTCGGCCCGGCGGCGGCGGTCGGCGCCGGTCACCCGGCGGATGCTCAGCGGCAGCTCGACGTTGCGCCGGGCGGTGCGCCACGACAGCAGCGCGTCGTCCTGGAAGACCAGCGCCCGGTCCGGCGACGGCCCGGTGATCGTGGTGCCGTCCGCCGCCACGGTGCCGGCGGCGACCGGCAGCAGCCCGGCGAGCGCCCGCAGCAGCGTGGACTTGCCGCAGCCGGACGCGCCGACCACGACCAGCACCTCACCCGGCGGCACGTCGAGGCTCAGGTTGCGGACGACCGGCTCGCCGGGCCCGTAGCCGAGGCTGACCCGGTCCACCCGCAGGCGCAGGCCGCTCCGGTGCCCCGTCGTGGCCGTCGTGGCGTCGGTGAGCGTCATCGCGCACCGCCCGCCTGGCGCGCCGGCAGCCAGCGGGTGACCCGCCGGCCCAGCAGTTCCACGGCCGCGGCCGTGCCCCAGCCGAGCACGCCGATGGTGACCATGCCGACCAGCACGGCGGGATAATCCACAATGGTGTACGCGTGCCAGGTGCGATACCCGACGCCGAAGTCACCGGAGATCATCTCGGCGGAGATCACGCAGATCCAGGACACCCCCATGCCGACGGACAACCCGCCGAAGACCCCGGGCAGGGCGCCGGGCAGGACGACGCTCGACAGCACCCGCCACCGGCCCCCGCCCATCGTGCGGACCGCGTCCTCCCAGACCGTGGGCAGCGCCCGCACCGCATGCCGGGTGCTGACCAGGATCGGGAAGAACGCCGCGGTGAACGTGATGAACACGATGCCCTCCTCGTTGCGCGGAAAGAGCAGGATCGCCACCGGGACCAGCGCGATCGCCGGGATGGGGCGGACCACCTCGAACAGCGGTTGCAGCACGTCGGACAGCAGCCACGAGCGGGCCACCGCGACGCCGGCGGCGATCCCGACGACGGCGGCGAGCGCGAACCCGGACAGGATGCGCACGAGGCTCTGCGCGATGTCCTGGTAGTACACCGGGTCGCGGGCGACGCGGCCGAACTGCTCCGCGACGGCCACCGGGGTGGGCAGCCGGTCGAAGCGCACCCACAGGGTCACGTCGGCGGCGGTCAGCCACTGCCACAGCAGCAGCGCGCCGACCAGCGAGCCGATCCGCACCGCCCAGCGCAGCGGGTGCGGGCCCCGACCGGCGCGGCGCACGGGCTCCGCCGGCGGCTCCTCGGCTGGCGCGGGCGCCACCGTGGCGGACGGCCCCGCGGCACTCGCCGTCGTCATGCCGCCCGCACCGCCTCCGCGTACGCCAGCACCGTCGCCCCGGGGTGCGCCGCGACGTACCTCTGCGCGGCGGCCGCGCCGAGGAACGGGCGGAACGCGGCGCCGTCGCGGACCCACACGCTCTTGTCGGCGAACCAGCGGGTGCCGGTGCCGGCGTCCGGCACGTACGCGGCCCGGACCTGCTGGCCGGCGGCCTGGGCGGCCTTCACCGCGCGCAGCAGGCACGTCGGGTCGGCGGCCGGCTGCGTGCGGTCGCCGACCCACAGCTCGCCGGCCAGCGCCGGGTTGCCGACAGGCGTCCGGCAGACCGGGTCCGTGCCGGTCAGCGCGGCCCTGTTCGCGGTGCTGGCGAGGTCCGTGTCGTGGTCCGCGCCGTACACCTCGCGCAGGTAGCTGTCGTCGACGAACGCCGCGAGGTCGATTCCCTGCAGGACGCCGATGGACTTCAGGAACGGCACGTCCTGCTCTAGCGCCGCGCGCAACTGCGGCTTGACGGTGGGGTCGAACGTCGCGATGCCGTTCGGCCCGTTGTAGAGGTACACCACCTCGGGCGGCAGGCCGGTCGCCTCGGCCACGATCCGCGCCGCCGCCAGCGGCCGGCTCCACAGCAGCCGGCTGGCGTCGATCTGGGCCTGCAGGAACGCCTTCACCACATCCCGGTTGGCGGTGGCGTAACCCTCCCGCACGACGGTCCCGTGCAGGGTGGGCACGCCCAGCTCACCGCCGTCGTACAGCACCCGGGCATTGCCCTGGTGCACCAGCAGCCCGGGCCAGGCGACGAACTGCGACAGCGCGGCGACGTTGCCGGACTGCAGCGCCGATGCGCCGACGGGCGGCTGCTGGTTTTCGACCTTGACGTCCTTCTCCGGGTCCAGACCGGTCTTGCGCAGCGCCTGGACGAGCAGCCCGTGACCGGCGGAGCCGGCGCTGGCGGAGACCACCTTGCCCTTGAGGTCGCGCAGACTCCGGACGGGCGAGTTCGGCGCCACCACGACGGTGTTCAGCGCCCCGCGCAGGTTGTAACCGGTGATCGCCACCAGCTTCGTCCGGGTCTGCGGGGACTGCTGACCGCGGGCCCCGTTGATCAGGAGCGGATAGTCGCCCATTGAGCCAATGTCGATCTTCCCGGCCATCATCTGCGCCGTGATCGGCGCCCCGGTGTCGTAGTCCTGCCACGTGACGGCGTACTTCTTGCCGGTGCCCTTGCCCAGCTCGGCCAGGCGCTTCTCGAAGAAGCCCTGCGCCCGCAGCAGCGTGCCCGCGGTCACCGTGTTGATGGTCTTGGACTGGTAGCCGACGACGACGCGCTCCGCCCCGGCCTCGGCCGCCTCGCCGGCGACTGTGCAGCCGGTCAGCGCGGCGCCGGCCAGCAGCGCGGCGGTCAGGGCCAGCGCCCGGCGGGCATTCTTCGTTGACCTCATCGTTGACCTCACCTGATCAGGAACGGCATGTTGTCGGTGCCCGCGCCGGTGGGGCACCGCGCGGCGCAGGGCCCGCAGTACCAGCACTCGTCGACGTGCATGTAGGCCTTGTTCGTCTGCGGGTCGATCGCGAGGGAGTCCAGCGGGCACATGTCGACGCAGAGCGTGCAGCCGTCGATGCAGAGGCTCTCGTCGATGATCACCGGGACGTCGACCCGCTGGTTGACCAGGGCCATGGTGTCTCCTGTCGAATGGTGGGCAGCATGGGACGCACCGGAGGCGCCGGCGGCTCGCGTGGTTTCGGTTGTCGGGTGGGTCAGTGGCCGACGACCCGCGGCATGGGCGCGCCGCGGTGCAGCTCGCCGTGCAGGGTCAACCGGTCGCCGCGGAAGCGGATCCACTCGAGGTCGACCGGCCGGCCGCCGGCGAGGCGGGTGAGCCGCTCCACCATGAGCAGGGCGCCCCCGGCGGGCAGGTCGAGCAGCTCCGCCGAGTGCGGGTCGGCGTTGACCGCCTCGACGGAGATGTCGGCCGTGCCGAGTGGCTGGCCGGCCACCCGCTCGATCAGCACGAAGATGTCCTGGCCCGCGAGGTCCGCGGTCAGCAGCGGCTCGCCGATGTCGCGCGGCAGGTAGGTGAGGTCCAGCGACAGCGGTACGCCGTCGAGGCGGCGCAGCCGCTCCAGGTAGACGACGGGTTCGTCGGCGGGTACGCCGAGGCGCTGCGCCACCGGCGCCGGCGGCCGCGTCAGGGCGGCGGTGCGCACGTCGTTGCTGATCTCGCCCCGCGCGTGCAGGGTCTCCCCGAGGCCCATCAGCCGGTGCAGGCCGTGCGAATACTTCTCGGTGAGCACCGTCGTTCCCACGCCGGGCGACCGCTCCACCAGCCCTTCCCCGGCGAGCAGGGCCAGGGCCTCCCGGACGGTGTTGCGCGAGACGTCGAAGTCGCGGCTCAGCTGCGCCTCCCGGGGCAGCTGCCCCTGCGGGAACGCCCCGGCGAGCACCTGATGACGCAGCACGTCGGCCACCTGGCGGGCCCGGTCGGCACGGCGCCGCCGCGCCTGGTCCAGGCTGCCGGTGTCGTCCCTGCCCCGCGCCATCGTGGTCCTCCCCTCCGCGCCGATCGATGTGCCGCTTAACCTACAAAGTTCATAGGAGAAGTGGAAGTCCGGCCGGCCTCCGCCACCTACTCCCGCCCGTTACGGGCATGTGAGCTGCGCAAACGTGATGGCCGCCGGCAGTTGCGCCACCCGGACAGTCCGCATTCTGGTACGCGGGATGTCCTATCTCGCCTGTAGGATGGATCGGGAGATGCACGACGAACGCCCCGGTGCGGGGGCCATTCCCGCACCGGGGCGTTCGCCATCTCGGTCGTTACCAGGTTGCCGGCGAACCGCCGGCGCTACTGCCGGGTCGGCGCCGAGCTGTTGCGGCGCGTCCACCGCTCGGCCGGTTCGCACCGGCCCCCGAGCGCCTGGTAGGCGACGTCGAGATACGCGTCCGAGATGGGATTGACGTGGTTCCCGGCCGGGTCGGTGGAGCAACGGTCCATCGCCCGACCAGGCACGGGCCGCCGGTCGATCTCCGTCCCGGCGGCGTCATAGCTGATGAGCTCGCCGGCGAGGGTCTTCAACCTGCCGTCGCTGATCGCCGTGAAGGTGCCGCCGACGAGCCGCGCGGTGCTCCGGTGGCCGGCACCGTCGTCGAGGACGACCCGGGCGACCCGCCCGCTGACCCGCCCCGCCGCCGTCACGTAGCCGCCCTCAAGGTCGCTCGAAGAGGCGGCCTCCACCGAGATCGGCCCGGGCAGCCATGGCGTGGCCTCCAGGATCCCGATTCCCCCGGACGTGTAGCCGCTGTCGTTGTACTCCACCGGCTCCGGACCGATCTTGAACGCGGGACCGAATTTGCAGTAGAGGAGCCGGGACTGCACCTGGTAGATGAGGAGAGCCTCGCGACCCGGCTTCTCGCTGAAGTTCAGCAGTCTGGGCGGTTGATCCTCCGGCCACGTGGCCATCGGATTGCCGCGGCTGTCGTCTTCGCGGGCCTCCTCCAGGCACAGCCTGCCGTGATGGCGGGTCTCGGGCGACAGCACGCCGTCACCCAGCGCGTACGCCGCCGCCGGCCCGCCCCTGAACGCTCCGCCGAAGCCCACCCAACCGAGGGCGGCGAACGCCGCCATCGCCACCCCGGCCGCCGCGATCCGCACGGACAGGGGTCTGCCGGCGGTGTGGCGACGGGTGGCCGGCTCGGCGATGGCGGTGAGGACGCGGGTGCGCAGCCGCGCGTGCCGATCCCCAGGCAGGTCCCGTTCCGGCGGAAGCTGGTCGATGCTGCTCATGCTGACTCCCCTACGTTGTTGTTGATGGCGGGCGTGCCGGCGCGGAGGTCGCGACCCAGCCTGGCCCGCGCCTTGCTGACCCTCGCCCGCACCGAGCTCTCCGTGATGCCGAGGACCGTCGCGGCGTCGGCGTACGAGACGGAAGACCAGACACACAGCAGCAGCGCCTCGCGCTGAGCGCGTGGCAGCCGGTCGACCGCCCGCAGTAGGGCCCGCATGCGCCGGCTGTCGTCGACCCGGTCCGCCACGAGGTCAGCCACCTCGACGGCGGCGTCCCGGTCCGGCGGTGTCCGCAACAGCGCGGCGAGCCAACGCCTGGCCGAGCGCCGCTCGTCACGCACCGCGTTGGTCGCCACCGACAGCAGCCAGGGCAGCACAGAGCCGTTGACCAGACGGACCTGCTGACGCTTGCGCCAGGCGATCAGGAAGGTGGACTGCGCCGCGTCCTCCGCTTCCGGCCAGGAGCCGGTGGCGCGGAAGCAGTGGTTGTAGACCGCCTTCACATGCCGGTCGAATACCACCGCGAATGCCGCCTGGTCGCCGTCGGCAGCCCTGACCCACAGCTCTGCGTCGGTAGCTTGCATGATGGTCGTCACACCACGTCTATGGCCGGCGGAGACGAGCCCGTTGCCATTCCGAGGCGTTCGGGTGGCCGTCCGCGCGCCGGGTGATGCGTCCGGCAGCGGGCGCGGGTCCCGATCAGAGTGCGCGTTCGTCGCCGGTCGTCGTGCCCGACCTCGTGTTCATGGCGTACGCGACGGCCATGCCGGGCC
>DASQDS010000046.1:0-2583 GCA_035634075.1 Pilimelia sp.
GGTCAGCAGCAGCACGCCCAGCACGCACGCGGCCAGGCCGGCACCGTAGCGGGCCGGGTCGGCCACCCCCGTGCGCACGCTGCGCGCCGGGTCGGCACCGGGCAGCGCGCCGGCCCCGTACGCCCCGGCGGCCAGCAGCGCGGCACCGGCCAGCCCGCCGTACCGGAGGCGAGTCCACTCCCCCGGCCCACGCACCCGGGAATGATCCCACAGCTGCTCACGCCAGGGCCGGCAGCACCTCGCCGATCGGCTCGCGGAGCACGGCGTCGGCCAGGCCGTCGTACGGCGTCGGCGCGGCGTTGACGATGACCACCCGCGCGCCGGCGGCGGCCGCCTGCTCGACCAGGCTCGCGGCGGGCTGCACGGTGAGCGAGGTGCCGACCGCGAGCAGCAGGTCCGCCTCGCGGGCGGCGACGACCGCGCGGCGCAGGGTCGCCCGGTCCAGCGACTGCCCGAACGAGATCGTCGCGGCCTTGAGAATGCCGCCGCAGCGCCGGCAGGCCGGGTCGGGGTCGCCGGCCGCCACCCGGGCCAGCGCGTCGGTCATCGGCGTCCGGTCGCCGCACCCGAGGCACTCGACCTCGAACAGCGTGCCGTGAATCTCGATCACCATGTCGGCCGAGTTGCCGGCCCGCTGGTGCAGGCCGTCGATGTTCTGCGTCACGATGGCGCGTAGTCGGCCGGCCGCCTCCAGGGCCACCAGCGCCCGGTGCCCGGCGTTCGGGCTGGCCGTCCAGGCCGGGTGGTCACGGCGGCCCGCCCAGGCCCGCCGGCGGACGGCCGGGTCGGCCACGTACGAGTCGAGGGTGAACAGCCGCGCCGCCGCCGGGTCCCGCGTCCAGACACCGTTCGGCCCGCGGAAATCCGGGATCCCGGAGTCGGTGGAGATGCCGGCGCCGGTCAGCGCGACGACCCGGCCGGCGGCCGCCACCCAGGCGGCCACCTCGGTCACCCCGCGACCCGCCACGGCGCCAGTCATGGTCCGACGGTATCCGACCGCCTACGCTTCTGGTCATGACGGAGCAGGCGCAGCCGGCCCTCCCGGTCGGCCTCACGGCCCGCGTGGAGCTGACGGTCACCGACGCCGACACCGCCCAGGCGCTGGGCTCCGGCGACGTGCCGGTCCTCGGTACGCCGCGGGTGCTGGCACTGGCCGAGGCCGCGACCGTGGCCGCCACGGCGACCCGGATGCCGCCGGGCACCACCACCGTCGGCGTGCGCGTCGAGCTGGACCACCGCGCCGCCACACCGGTGGGTCGCACCGTGCGGGCCCAGGCGCGCCTGGCGAAGGTGGACGGCCGGCGGCTGCTGTTCGAGGTCACCGTGGCCGAGGCAGACAGGGTGGTGGCGGAGGGCCGGGTGGAGCGGGTGCTCGTGGACCGGCACAGGTTCGTCACCACCGCATTCGGCGGCTAGATCTGCCGGGCCGCGGGTCGGTTGGCGGTCAGGCCGGGGTCGGCCCGGCCTCGTAGCGGCGGCGCACGTCCTCCCGGGTCGGCATCGCGACCGCCCCGCCCCGCGACTCGCAGACCAGGCCCGCAACCCGCAGGGCGAAGCCGACGTACGCGGACCAGCCGGCCAGCGCGGCGGGCCGGCCCTCGGCGAGCAACTGCGCGGCGAGGGCGCCCATGACGGAGTCGCCCGCGCCGGTGGCGTCGACCGCCCGCACGATGGGCGCCGGCAGGGTCTCCTCGCCGTCGGCGGCGAGCACCAGCGCGCCGCGCGCGCCCAGGGTGACCACCACCGTGCCGGCGCCCACCTGCCGCAGCCGCTCCGCCGCCGCCCGCGCGGTCGTGCCGTCGTAGAGCACCTCGGCGTCCGCCGCGCTGAGCTTCACCAGGTCCGCCGTCGCCGCGAACTCCTCGACCAGCGCGCGCAGGGCCAGCACCGCGGCCGTGTCCGGCAGCAGCCGGGGCCGCACGTTGGGGTCGAAGACGCGCAGCGGCCCGCCGGTGGACCACGCCCGCCGCGCCGCCGCCAGCAGGTGCGGGCTGAGCAGGCCGATCGATCCACAGTAGAGCACCTGGGCCGCGGCCACGCCCGTGCCGTCGAGGTCGGCGGGGCCGAAGGCGCCGTACGAGGGCGGCTCGCCGTAGAACCGGAAGTCCGGCTCCGCACCGTCGAAGGTCGCCACCGCCAGCGTGGTCGGCGCCGGCACCCGCCTCAGGCTGCGGGTGCCCACCCCGGCGTCGGCCAGGAACGCGGCGAGCCGGTCACCGAGCACGTCGTCGCCGACCGCGCCCGCGAACTCCACCGCCCCGCCCAGGCGGGCGATGGCCACCGCCACGTTGAGCGGCGCACCGCCCACGGCCTGCCGGTAGACCCGCTCACCCCCGCACTCGCCGTCGAGCAGATCGATCAACGCCTCGCCGAGCACCACCGCGTGGCCCATCCGCGCCCCCTCCGCCGGTCGACAGCGGTCCGTCTGCGCAACATACCGTTCCCCGGCCCCCGCGGGACGAACTCATCCGACGCGCCCGCGCCCACCGCCGCGGCGCCGGGTGGAGAACACCAGCACGGGCGTGAGCACGAGCAGCGCGGCGACGCCCGCCGCGCCGGCCGGCCAGCCGAGCCCACCCTTCC
>DASQDS010000047.1:0-5842 GCA_035634075.1 Pilimelia sp.
GCACAGCCGGGTGGCGTTCCATACCCCTGGGGGGTATCGTGGCCGGCATGGACACCTCAGCACTGTCACCGCGCGACCTGACCCGCCTGGCCGTGAGCGCCACGCTGCACTGCCTGACCGGCTGCGCCATCGGCGAGGTCCTGGGCATGGTCATCGGCACCGCGCTCGGCTGGTCCGACCCGGCCACGATCGGCCTCGCCGTGGCCCTGGCGTTCCTGTTCGGGTACGCGCTGACGATCCGGCCGGTGCTCCGCTCCGGCCTGCCGCTGCGCGCCGCGATCGGCGTGGCGCTGGCGGCCGACACCGTCTCCATCGCCGTCATGGAGGTCGTGGACAACGCGATCATGTTGTCGATCCCCGGCGCGATGGACGCCGGGCTGACCCGGCCGCTGTTCTGGGGCTCGCTCGCCGCCGCGCTGGCCGTGGCGTTCGCGGTGACGGTCCCGGTGAACCGCGCCCTGATCGCCCGCGGCAAGGGCCACGCCGTCGCCCACCAGCACCACGCCGGCCAGCACGAGCAGGCGGCGCACGGCGCCGCACCGCACGGCGCCGCACCGCACGGCCAGCACGGCCACCAGCACCACTGAGCATGGGGTGGGCGTAGGCCCACCCCGGCCGGGGCCAGACCCCGGGCAGGGCGCCGGTCCGATCCGCGACGACGGTGGCGTGTCGGTCGCCACCTGGATCCGGACCGGCGCCCGCGCGCTGGCACTGGTCGCGTTGTCCCTCTCCCGGCGGCTCGCCGGCCGCGGGTCCGGGGTGCCGGTCCGCGCCTGACGATCAGTGCTCCAGGCGGTAGAAGCGCCAGAAGCCGAAGTCCTCGATCGGCAGGGTGGTCAGGCCGGTGAAGCCGGCGTCGACGGCGTACCGGCGCAGCGTGGCCGGCCGCATGACCGTGCCGGTGCCCGCCGACCCCGGGTGCGCCATGCCGTCGGGCAGGCAGACCAGCAGGCTGAACCCGTACATCAGCCGCTCGACGTCGTCGCCGGGGGCCCGGAACTCCTCGCCCACGGCCTCGTCCATGACGATCACCGGGCCGCCCGGCACGACGGCCCGCCGGATCCCCGCCAGCACCTCCACCGGCCGGGGGAGGTCGTGCACGCACTCGAACGCGAACGCCGCGTCGAACAGCCCCTCCCCCAGCGCCGCGGCGTCCGCCACCCGGACGTCGACCCGGTCCCCCACGCCCGCCCCGACGGCGTTCGCGCGGGCCAGCTCCACCGACGGCGCGTCCACGTCGAAGCCGGTCACCGTGGCCGCCGGGTACGCCCGGGCCAGCGCGATCGCCGACCAGCCGGCGCCGCAGCCCACGTCGGCGATCCGGGCGCCCGGCCGGGCCAGGGCCCCGTGCAGGTCCGGCACGCCGGCCAACGCGGCGGGCAGCCGGGCCTCGAACCACGGCCGGTTCATGTCCGCCTGCGACTCGCGCATGTCCTGACCGAACTCGGCCCAGCCGACGCCGCCGCCGCTGCGGTAGGCACCCACGAGGGCGGGCAGTTGGGTCGCCGCCGCGCCGAACATCCGGGCGAGCGGGGCGAGGTAGGCGAGGCTGGCCGGGTCCGTGAGCACCTCGGCGGGCCCGGCCGGCAGCGTGAACCGGCCGTCCGGCCCGGCGGTGAGGATGCCGTACGACGCCTGCTGCTCCAGCCACTCCCGCGCGTAGCGCGGCGAGCCACCCGCCCGACCGACGAGCTCGTCGGCGGTGGCCGGCCCGCCGTCCGCCAGCGCGCGGTACCAGCCGAGCCGGTCGCCCAGGTACACCGACAGCACCTCCACCGTGCCGAGGGCGGATCGGAACAGGCGGTCGGCGTACTCGTCGGTCGTGGGTGTCGTCGTCATGGTGGTCTCCCTCGGCAGCGGCCGGCGTGGTAGGCGTGGCCGGCGGCTGCCACGCTAACCGGCACCCGCCCGCGGGCACCGGGGGTTCCCGATGCCCGCCGCGCCGTCGCGCAGGTCAGGGCGTGAGTACCGTCTTTCCGACAGTGGCGCGCGTCTCCACCGCCGTGTGGGCGTCCGCCGCCCGCGCAAGCGGGAACGTCTGCCCTACCACCGGCACCAGCGTGCCCGCCGCGGCGGCCGCCAGCGAGCGCTCCTCGAAGTCCCGCAACCCGCCCGGGCGGCCAGTCAGGCGCGGTCCGATGGCCGCCGAAGCGGTCATGCCGTACGTGTAGAGGTCGTCGGCGGTCAACGGCGTCGGCTTGCCGGCCGCCCAGCCGTAGAGGACCAGCCGGCCGCCCATGCCGATGAGTTCCAGCGCGGCGCGCCCCTCGTCGCCGCCGACGCCGTCCAGCACCACGGTGATGTCCCGGCCGGCCAGGGCCGCCCGCACCTCGTCCGGCCAGCCGGGCCTGGTGTAGTCGACGGCCGCCGTGGCCCCCAGCTCGCGCACGCGGTCCACTTTGGCCGGTCCGCCGGCCACGCCCACCACGGCCGCGCCGACCCGCCGGGCGGCCTGTACCAGCAGGGTGCCGAGCCCGCCCGCCGCGGCGGTCACCAGCACCACGTCGTCGGCGCTGAGCGCGGCGACGTCCAGGATCGCCAGGGCGGTCCGGCCGGTGCCGATCATCGCCACGGCCGCCTCGAACCCCAGCCCGTCGGGCAGTGCGTGCAGCGAAGTGGCCGCGCACACCGCCCGCTCGGCGTACCCGCCGCTGGCCATCCCCAGGTGGGCCACGACGCGGCGGCCGAGCCACGCCGGCGGGGCGCCGTCGCCGAGGGCGTCCACCACGCCGGCGACCTCGCGGCCGGGGATCATCGGCAGCCGCGGCGGCGCGAACGGCCCGGTTGCGGTGCCCGCCCGGATGGCGGCGTCCAGCAGGTGTACGCCCGCGGCGGCCACCGCGATGCGGACCTGGCCCGGGCCGGGCAGCGGGTCGGCCACCTCGGCGAAGCGCAGGGTCTCGGCCGGTCCGAACTCGTGCATCAGGATTGCGCGCATGGCCGAACCGTAGGAACTCAACCATGCTTGAGGTCAAGCCACCGGCGGCGGCGTCTGCTTGGATCGTTTCCGTGGACCCGACCCCCGCCGTGTGGGTGTGCGAGACGCCGGACGACGACCCCCGGTGGGCGCGCACCACGCTGCTCGCCGTCGCTGCGCGGGTGGCCGGGGGGGCGCGCGGGTCGCTGCGGCTGGAGCACGAGGGCACCGGCCGGCCGGTGGTCCGCGGCGCCGGGCCCGACCTGCGGGCGAGCCTCAGCCACGGGCGCGCGGTGGTGGCGGTGGCGCTGTCGGGCGCCGGCGACGTGGGGGTCGACGTGGAGCGGGTCCGGTCGCTGCCAGCCGTACGCCTCGCCCGCCGGTGGCTGTCCCCGGCGGCGGCCGACTGGGTGGCGGCGCGGGCGCCGGCGCAGCGCGACGCCGCCTTTCTCTGGCTGTGGACCCAGAAGGAGGCCGTCGGCAAGGCGCGGGGCACGGGGCTGACCGCGGGGCTGTTGCGTGCGCCGGTGACCCTGCCGGATCGGTGGCCGGTGGGTCCGGGCGGGCTGACCCCGCGCCCGGTGCCGGGCGACCCGGCGATCGCCGTGGCGGCCGGCCCGGCGGGCCCCGGCGTCCTGGTGGCCCTCGCCCACGTCGGCCCCCCGGTGGCCGCGCCGGTGCCGGTCCACCAGCTCCCGTTTTCCGAGCTGTGAGTCAGCCGGACCCGTCCGACGCGGGGCCGGCGGCCGGGACGGATACCAGGCCGCACTCGTAGCCGAGGATCACCGCCTGGACCCGGTCCCGCAGGTCCAGCTTCTGCAGGATCCGGCCGATGTGGGTCTTCACGGTGCCCTCGCTGAGCCGCAGCTCAGCGGCGATCTCGGCGTTCGAGCGACCGCGGGTGATGAGCGTGAGCACCTCCCGTTCCCGGGCCGTCAACGGCGCCAGCCGCTCGGCGCGGTCCGCCCTGGCGGGGACCCCGCCCAGGTAGTGCGCGATGAGCCGGCGGGTCACCGTGGGGCCCGCGACGGCCTGCCCCGCCGCCACCACCCGCACGGCGGCCACCAGGTCGGCCGCCAGCGTGTCCTTGAGCAGGAAACCGCTGGCGCCGGCCCGCAATCCCGCGAAGACGTACTCGTCGACGTCGAACGTGGTCAGGATGATCACGCGCGGCGCGCCTGGGCCGGCCGCGCGGATCCGGCGGGTCGCCGCCACGCCGTCCAGCACCGGCATCCGGACGTCCATCAGCATCACGTCCGGGCGGACCCGGGCGGCGAGCGCCACGGCGGCCGCCCCGTCGGCCGCCTCGCCCACCACCACGAGGTCTGTGGTCTCCTCGATGATCAGCCGGAACCCGGTGCGGACCAGCGCCTGGTCGTCCGCTATCGCCACCCGGATCGTCACGCCGGCACCGCCAGCGGCAGCCGGGCCCGGACGCAGAACCCGCCCGCAGCGCGCGGGCCCGCCGCCAGGTCGCCGCCGAGCAGCCCCACCCGCTCCGCGATGCCCCGCAGCCCGTACCCCGCAGGAATGCTCTCGCCCCCAGCCCCGGCGTCCGGCACGGCCGTGGCCGGTGGGGCCGCCGCTGCCGGTGGGGCCGCTGCCGGTGGGGCCGCTGCGGGTGGGCCGTCATCGGTCACGGCGAGTTCCAGCGCGTCCAGGGTGAACTGGACGCGGACCGCCACGCTCGTGCCCGCCCCGGCGTGCTTGAGCGCATTGGTCAGCGCCTCCTGCACGATCCGGTACGCCGCCAGCTCCACGACCGCGGGCAGCGCCGCGGCCGCGCCGTCCACCTCCAGGCGGGCGGCCAGGCCGGCGGCGCGAACCCGGTCGATGAGGTCCGGCAGGGCGGCCAGCCCGGGCTCCGGCGTCACCTGCGGGTCGAGCGCCGGGTCGCGCCGCACGACGCCGAGCAGCCGGCGCATCTCCGTGAGCGCCCCCCGCCCGGTGGTGATCACCTCCTGGAGGGCCGCCGCGGCGCGGTCCGGCCGTCGCTCGAGGGCGGCGGCCGCGCCCTGTGCCTGCACGACGACCACAGACAGGCCGTGCGCCACGACATCGTGCAGCTCCCGGCTGATCCGGGCGCGCTCGGCGGCCGCGGCCAGCGCCGCCCGATGCGCCTGTTCGCGTTCGAGCGCCGCCGCCCGCTCCTCCAGCACGCGGATGTGCTGGCGCCGGCTGCGCACGCCGTCGCCGATCGCGGCCGCCAGGCCGAGGACCAGCACCATCCCGATCGACCGGCTGGCCGCGCTGATCGCCGACGCGACCCACGGCGGCCCGAGCTCGGCCGGCACCGCCGCCGCCAACGTCAGGGCTTTGCCGACGCCGGCCGGCGGCCGGCCGGTCACCGCCGCCAGGGCCACGCCGTACGCCCCCGCGGACACCGCGACAGCGGCCACCGCGGTGACCCAGCGGGCGGCGGCGGTGCGGGCCACCGCATAGAGGACCACGGGGACGGCGAGGTCGAGCGGTTGGGCGCTGAACCGGCCGTCGAGCAGGTGCCCGGCCGCGCCCACCGCGGCGACGGCCAGGGCGGGCAGCGGCCACCGGTGCCGCAGGAACAGGCTGGCGATCAGCAGGGCACCGAACAGCCACCAGACGACCATCGCCCGGTGCAGGCCGGCGACGTCGCCGAAGTACGCCAGCAGCAGCTTGTCCCGCGCCGGGATGTCCACGTAATAGGCGAGGCCCACGCCGACGCTGGCCAGCACCAGGACCACGGCCAGGCCGGCGGTGCGCAGGTCGGAGCGGGTCACCGGCCCATCGTAGGTAAGCCGGGCGGGGGCGTCGTCCGACCACGGTCGTATGACCGCCGGTGGGCGCCGGCCCGGCGGATGCGGCCACGCGCAGACGCGGGCGCCGCCGGTAGGCCGCCAGCATGGCGCCATGACCTTCTCCCACCGGCCCACCCGGCTCGCCGCCGTG
>DASQDS010000048.1:0-4197 GCA_035634075.1 Pilimelia sp.
ATCGGTGGCGCGGGAATGGCGCTCGCCACCCGGGCGAACCTCCGCGTCGCGGCGGCCGCTCGGGCCGCCCAGGGTGGGCGCGAGCACGCGATGCAGATCGCCTTCCGCACCGGCGGCGTGGTCGGCTTCCTCACGGTGGGCCTCGGCCTGCTCGGTGCCGCGCTGGTGGTGTTCCTGTACGAGGGTGACGCCCCCACCGTCCTCGAGGGCTTCGGCTTCGGCGCGGCGCTGCTGGCGATGTTCATGCGGGTCGGCGGCGGCATCTTCACCAAGGCCGCCGACGTCGGCGCCGACCTGGTCGGCAAGGTCGAGCAGGGCATTCCGGAGGACGACGCCCGTAACCCCGCCACGATCGCGGACAACGTCGGCGACAACGTCGGCGACTGCGCCGGCATGGCCGCCGACCTCTTCGAGTCGTACGCCGTCACGCTCGTGGCCGCGCTGATCCTCGGCCGCGCGGCGTTCGGCGAGCAGGGCCTGGTCTTCCCGCTGATCGTCTCCACGATCGGTGTGCTGATCGCGATCGTCGGGGTCTTCATCACCCGCCTGCGCACCTCGGACCGGTCCGGCCTGACGGCGATCAACCGCGCGTTCTACGCCTCGGCGGTGCTCTCGGCCGCCGTGGTCGCCTTGGTGGCGTGGCTGTACCTGAAGCCGACCTGGTCCGCGATGCTGGGCGACGGCTGGCGCGAGTCCCTCGGCGCGACCGGTGACCTGCCGCTCGGCCCGCGTGGCGTCGCCATCCTCGCCGTCATCATCGGCATCGTGCTCGCCGCCGCCATCCAGGCGCTGACCGGCTACTTCACCGAGACCACCAAGCGGCCGGTGCAGGACATCGGCAAGTCGTCCCAGACGGGTGCCGCCACGGTGATCCTGGCCGGCATCAGCGTCGGCCTGGAGTCGGCCGTCTACTCCGCGCTGCTGGTCGGCGCCGCCGTGTTCGGCGCGTTCCTCCTCGGCGGCAGCTCGATCACCGTCTCCCTGTTCGCGGTGGCGCTCGCGGGCACCGGCCTGCTCACCACCGTCGGGGTGATCGTGGCCATGGACACCTTCGGCCCGATCTCGGACAACGCGCAGGGCATCGCCGAGATGTCCGGCGACATCGACGAGGCCGGCGCCCGCACGCTGACCGAGCTGGACGCCGTCGGCAACACCACCAAGGCGATCACCAAGGGCATTGCGATCGCCACGGCCGTGCTCGCCGCCACGGCGCTGTTCGGCTCGTACCGCGACACGGTCATCTCGTCGCTGCGCGCCGCCGGCTCCGACCTGTCGATCGACGCGATGCTCAACGTGGCGAACCCGCGCAACCTCGTCGGCCTGCTGATCGGCGCCGCCGTGGTGTTCCTGTTCTCCGGCCTGGCCATCAACGCGGTGTCCCGGTCGGCGGGCGCGGTGGTGATGGAGGTGCGGCGCCAGTTCCGCGAGATGCCGGGCATCATGAACCGCACCCAGCGGCCCGAGTACGGCAAGGTGGTGGACATCTGCACCCGGGATGCGCAGCGCGAGCTGCTGACCCCGGGCCTGCTGGCCATCATGGCGCCGATCGCGGTCGGCTTCGGCCTGGGCCCGGGCGCGCTGGCGTCCTACCTGGCCGGTGCGATCGGCACCGGGACGCTGATGGCGGTCTTCCTGGCCAACTCCGGTGGGGCCTGGGACAACGCCAAGAAGCTGGTCGAGGACGGCGCGTACGGCGGCAAGGGCTCTGAGGCCCACGCCGCCACGGTCATCGGCGACACGGTGGGCGACCCGTTCAAGGACACCGCCGGTCCGGCCATCAACCCGCTGCTCAAGGTGATGAACCTCGTCGCCCTGCTGATCGCGCCCGCCGTGATCACGTACACCTACGGGGGCGCGGGCAACGACGGCAACCCGGCCGTGCGGATCGCCATCGCCGTGGTGGCGACCCTGATCATCGTCGCGGCGGTCACGTGGAGCAAGCGCAAGCCGATCGCGATGGGCGACCCGGCCGACGGCCCGGTCGACTCCTCCGGTGGCGGCAAGGCCAAGCCCCAGCGGGTGAACGTCTGACGCGTCCCTGACGCTCTTTGGAGGGCTCCCCCGTCGCGGCGGGGGAGCCCTCCGGCGCTTGCGGCGGCACGGCGCGGCCGGCCGTCGCGTGGGCGCGCACGGGTCCGCGCCCACCGATAGGGTGCCGGGATGACGCGCATCGAGGCCGTCCGGTCCAGCTACGACGCCGTGGCCCAGAGGTACGCGGAGGAGATCGGCGACGAGCTGATCGCCAAGCCGGTGGACCGGGCGCTCTACCACTGCTTCGCCGAGTTGGTGCGCGAGCACGTGGGTGCCGGCCGTCCCGTCGGCGACGTCGGCTGCGGCCCGGGGCACGTCACGCGGCACCTGACCGGGTTGGGCCTCACGGTCGTCGGCGTGGACGTCTCGCCGGCCATGGTGCGTGTCGCCGGCCTCCGGCACCCGCACCTGCGGTTCGAGCTGGGCACCTTCGCCGCGTTACCGGTCGCCGACGGGGGCTGGGCCGGCGCCGTCGCGCCGTACTCGATCATCCACCTGGACCGCGACGGGCGCCGGCTGGCCTTCGCGGAGCTGGCCCGGGCGATCGCCCCGGGCGGGTGGTTGCTCGTCACCTTCCACATCAGCGACGCGGACGCCGCGGCCGGCGAGGTGCGGCACCTGACGGACTGGTGGGACACGCCGGTCCAGCTTGACTTCCACTTCCTCGATCCGGCGGAGGTGGCCGGGGAGATGGCGGCGGCCGGCTTCGCCGTGATGGCCCGCACCGAGCGGGAGCCGTGGCCGGACGGCGAGCACGCCAGCCGGCGGGGTTACCTGCTCGCGCGCCGGCGCTGAGACCGGCCGCCCGCGTCGACATCGGCGCGCCGCGCCCGCCCGCATGATCGACAAGGGCCGTCGATCGTGGTCGCACGAGCCGGGGCCGGGTCGTACGCTGCAACGCATGCGTACGCCCCGCGCGGCCGGAAAGCTGACCCGCATGCTGACCGTGGCGGTGCTCATGGCGGTGGCCGGCTGCGCGGGCGGGCCGTCACCGGCGGCGTGGGCGGCGTCGGTGTGCCAGGCCCTGGCGCCGTGGCGGCTGCAGATCGGCGACCTCACCGCGCACACCAACCAGCAGATGACCGCCGCGACGACGCCGGCCCAGGCCAAGGAGAACCTGGTACGGCTGTTCGGCGGCGCCCGGGAGGCCAGTGAGACCGCGCGCCGGCACGTCGAGCGGGCGGGCGTGCCGGACGTCGACGGCGGCGCGGAGGTGGTGCGCCGGTTCCTGGCGTCGCTCGCCGCCGCGCGGGACGCGTACGGCCGCGCCAGCGACGCGATCGCCGCGCTCGACACGGGCCGGGCCACCAGCTTCTACGACGGGGTGGAAGCGGCGGTCGCGGTGCTCAAGCAGGATTACGGCCGCAGCGCCCTGGACACCACCAACCTCGACTCGCCAAAGCTGCGGCGCGCCTTCGACGAGGCCCCCGAGTGCAGGTGAGGGCCGGCCGGCAGTTGTCGCTCTTCGGGGTCGAGGCCGCCGAGCCGGCACCCGCCGACCTCGCCGGGCTGCTCGCCGGCCCCGGCCAGGTGGTGCGGATGGGCGGCACCGCCCGGGTCTCGGTGGTGGTCGACGCCGCCTGGCGGGTGCACGTGCTCGCCGCGGAGTGCGCCGCCCGGGGGTTGGCTACGAGCTGGGTCCGGACGGCCGACCGCCATCTGGGGGTCCGCACGGCGTACGCCGCGTCGCTGGCCCCCCTCGCCCGCGCCTGGCTGCGGGGCGCGGTGAAGCACCCGCCGGCGGGCTTCCACCTCGACGGGCAGCGCCTGCGGTTGTGGGTGGCGGCGGCCGGAAGCTGCGAGCAGCTGGGTTTCCTGCTGCGGCTGGGGCCGTCGGACGAGAGATGCTGGGACGCGGTCGGGGCGGCGCTCGCCGCGATCGGCCTGCCGGCGGTGCTGGTCACTCCGCGGTCGGGCGGGCCCCGCACGGGCGAGCCGCCGCTCGTCGGGCAGCTGGTCGCCGGTGGCCAGGGTCCGCCGGACCGCGAGGGCGCGGCCGACGCCGAGGACCAGGCAGTTGGCGGTACGCGAACCGGGGCCGACGGGCCCCCCGAGGCGGGGCGCCCCGGTGGCGAGGCTGCCGGTGGCAAGTCTGCCGGTGGAGGGCCGGCCGGTGGTGAGCCCGTCGGTGGGGAGCGCGCCGGTGGGGAGCGCGCCGGTGGGGAG
>DASQDS010000049.1:0-4826 GCA_035634075.1 Pilimelia sp.
GTCTGCTGCTCTTCGGCGGCATCGCCGGCGCCCTGCTCGCCGCGGGTCTGGCGATCGTCCTGGCGGTGACGTTCAGCGGCGGGGTGGACCCGCTGTGGGACCGGCCGGCCCCCGCGGCCGACGTCCGGCCGCCGCTCGCCCGGGCCTGCCCACCGCCCACCGACATCCCGCCGGACCAGCCCGGCACGGCAGCGCCGTCCGCCCCGCCCGCACCGGCCCCGTCCGGGCCGCGCACGGTCGACGAGGCCGCCGGCATCTCGTACAAGGCGTACGGCGCCCCGTGGGAGGAATGGACGGACCTGTGGCGGGGCGGGACGCTGGACGTCGCGTACAAGGTCGGCCAGCACTTCGTCACCGAGGTGTACCCGGAGGGCAGCTACCACGCCTCGATCCTCTCCGCCGCCGTGCCGGCCGCGGAGAACGACGCGCTCGTGCTGGATCTGGAGTGCGTGGGCCGGCAGGTCGCCGCCGACGTGCGGACGAAGTACTACCCGGAGCCCAACCAGATCGAGCCGCTCCGGGACAGCCGGGTCACCCTCGGCGGGCTGCCCGCCTGGGTGACCGTCTTCCGGCTGCGCTTCAGCCGGCCGGGCCTGCGGGCCAAGGACGAGCTGGCGGCGGTCGCCACGATCGACGTGGGCCGCCCGGACGCCGCGATCCTGTACGTCTCGATACCCGGCACGCACCGGCAGTTCGACTACGTCGTGGACGACGTGCTCGCCTCCGTCCGGCGGCTCTGAGCCGGCGCCAGGAGGTCCGCAAGGCTGGTCCGGTCGAGGACGTCGGAGATGGCCGCGTGGACGGCCAGCCAGACCTCGCGCAGCCCGGTCGCCACGCCGTGGTAGGTCGCCACGTCGGCGGGCAGCCCCCGGACCGTCGTCAGCGAGCCGCTGACCGCCCGCAGGACGTCCCCGATGGTGATCGACGCCGCCGGGCGGGCGAGGGCGTAGCCGCCCTCCACCCCCCGATGGCTGTGCAGCAGGCCCGCCCGGCGCAAGTCCAGCAGGATGCCCTGCAGGAAGCTCAGCGGGATGTCCTGCGCGGTCGCCAGGGCGGCGGCCTTCGCCAGCTCCGGCTGCTGGGCCGCGACGGCCAGCATCGCGCGCACGGCGTAGTCGCTGCGGGCCGAGACGTACACAGGCGTGCCTCCCCGTGGCTGTCAGTTGTTGGCGTGGTCCAGCACGCCCCAGCGGCGGCGGATCGCGCGGTCGGCGGCGCCGAAGGCGACGTCCACCAGCAGGCCGATGACGAGGATGACGATCATGGTCGAGATCAGCCATTCCGCGTCGGACAGTTCGCGCGAGTAGTTCAGCTGGGTGCCCAGCGACGACTTCGTGGCGATGACGACGAGCAGCTCCCCGGCCATCAGGCTGCGCCAGGAGAAGGCCCAGCCCTGCTTGAGGCCGGCGATGACGAACGGCAGTGACGCCGGGGCGATGACGTGGCGGTACAGCGACACGCCGCGCGCGCCGATGTTGCGGCCGGCCCGCAGCAGCAGCGGCGGCACGTAGTCCACGCCGGCGATCACGCCGTTGGCGATGGACGGCGCCGCCCCCAGCACGACGACGAAGAAGATCGCCTGCTCGCTGAGCTGGAAGAGCAGGATGGCCAGCGGGAACCAGGCGATCGACGGCATCGTCTGCAACGCGGTGATCATCGAGCCGATCGCGGCCCGCAGCAGCCGGATGCGGGCGACGGCCAGGCCCAGCACCAGCCCCACCACGACGGAGGCCCCGAAGCCGATGACCGCGCGCCGCATGGTGGTGCCCAACGCGTTCCACAGCGGCGCCTCGCCCAGGTTGCGCCACAGCTCGGCGAACACGGGGGCCGGGCCGGGCAGGGCGTACGGCGGCTTCCAGCCCGACCAGACGACCAGCTGCCAGAGGCCCAGCGCGATCGCCAGGGCAGCCACCTTGGGCCAGGTCGCCGCCCACAGCCGGCGACCCCGGGTCTCCGCCTTCTCCTGCGCCGCGATCTCCAGCGCGTCCAGGCCGGAGAGGGTGTCGGAGTCCTTCTTCGTACGGGCGATCAGGTCACTGGCCATGGCGGCCCACCTCCGCGCGGAGCCGGTCGGTGACCTCGGCGGCGATCGCGGCCACGTCCGGCGCGTCGATGCGCCGGGGCCGCGGGACGTCCACCGGGGTCTGGTAGATGACCCGGCCTGGGCGGCTGGACAGCAGCACGATCCGGTCGGCCAGCCGGGCCGCCTCCCGGACGTTGTGCGTGACGAAGATGACGGTCAGCTTGCGCTCCGACCAGATCCGCTCCAGCTCGTCGTGCAGCAGGTCGCGGGTCATCGCGTCCAGCGCGCCGAACGGCTCGTCCATCAGCAGCACGGGGGTGTCCAGCGCGAGCGTCCGGGCCAGCGCGACGCGCTGGCGCATGCCGCCGGACAGCTCGTGCGGCCGGCGCTTGGCGAAGTCGCCCAGGTGGACGGTGTTGAGCAGCTCCGTCACCCGCGACCGGCGTTGGTCGCGCGGCACCTTGCGCAGCTTGAGCGGCAGCTCGACGTTGCGCCCCACGGTCAGCCACGGGAAGAGGGCCGGCTCCTGGAACATCAGTGCCGGGTTCACCCCGTCGGCGATGTCCACCCGCCCCGCGCTGATCCGGTCCAGGCCGGCGACCAGGTTGAGCAGCGTGCTCTTGCCGCATCCCGACGCGCCGACCAGGCAGACGAACTCACCCGGCCGCACGCTGAGGGACACCCGGTCGAGGGCCAGCACCGCGTTCGGCCCCCGGCCGTACACCTTGGTGACGTCGGTGAGCGCGACCGCCGAGCGGTCGGTCGCGCCCGCCTTGGCCGTCACCCCAGCGGCCGCCGACGTCATGGCAGCGGGATCTCTGGCTGGCCGCTGGCCTTGAGGGCCTTGTTCAGGTACGACAGGTCGTAGAGGCCCTTGAGGTCGACGGGCTTGGTGAGCCCGACCTCGACGGCGTGGTCGAGGCCGGCCTTGAGCGAGGAGGCCACGGGGTCGGTGGTGAACTCGATCGTCTTCCACGCCTGCTCCGCGAGCTTCAGGTCGAGCGGCTTGCCGGTGACCGCGCCGATGTGCTCGGAGACGGCCTGCTGCGCCTCGGCCGGCTTGTCGTTGACGAAGGCGACCGCCGCGACGTGCCCGTCCACCAGCTTCTGGACCACCTCCGGATGCTCCTTCGCGAACTCGGCCCGGACGATCAGGTTGGTGATGACGAACCTGCGGTCCGGCCACAGGTCCCGCTCGTCGATGAGCACCTTGCCGCCGGCATTGACCAGGCGGGACACGAACGGCTCGGGCACCCAGGCGCCGTCGATGGCGCCGCTGCCGAAGGTCTCGATCGTCTGGGCGTTCTCCTGCGGGACGACGCTGACGTCGCCGCCCCCCTCCTTGGTGGCGTTCAGCCCGTTCTTCTTCAGGTGGTAGCGCAGCGCCACGTCCTGCGTGTTGCCGAGCTGCGGGGTGGCGATCTTCTTGCCCTTGAGGTCGGCCACCGAGTTGATGCCCGGCTTCACCACGAGCGCGACGCCACCGGAGGCCGCGCCGGCCACGACCCGGACCGCCTCGCCCTTGGACACGGAGTGCGCGTTGACGGTCGGGTTGGGGCCGATGTAGGTGGCGTCGAGGCCCTCGGAGAACAGTGCCTCCACGGCGGCCGGGCCGGCGTTGAAGGTGGTGGTCTTCAGCTCCACGCCGTCGCCGAGCTTCTCCTCGAAGATCTTGTTCTGGACGCCGACGAGAGCGGGCGCGTGGGTGAGGTTGGGGAAGTAGCCCAGCCGGAGCGTGACCGGCTCGGAGGCGCTGCCGCCGGTGTCCGCGTCGCCTCCGCCGCCGCAGGCGGCCGTCGCGCCGAGGGAGGCGGCCGTGACGACCGCGAGGGCCGCGAGGGCCCCGAGCCGGCGGTGCGGGGGCCGGCGGTACGGGGAGGGTCTCATCGTCATGTCCAATCCGAGTTTTCCTACCTGATTGGTGGGAACAATGGGCTAACTAGGTTTGGTAGTCAATCCACCTTCCGGATGGTGGGAGCCGATCACCGATCGAGTTCGACAACCCCTGGTGTGCACCCCCTTGCATCTCCTATCGTGTAGATAGGGATTTTGGTGCATGCCGGCGGAGGGCGGGAACATGACCGACGACACGGTGGTGGTCATCGGCGGGGGCTGCAGCGGCGTGCTGGTCGCGCGGGAGCTCCTGCGCCGCCCAGCGCGCACGGTCGTCCTCGTCGACCCGGCCGCGAAACCCGGCCGCGGGGTGGCCTACGGCGCCGCCGCGCCCTGGCATCTGCTCAACTCGCCGGCGGGCGCGATGGGCGCCGACCCGGAGCGGCCCGGCGAATTCGTGGCGTGGTGCCGCGCCCGGGGTCACGCGGTGGGGCCCGGTGACTTCCTGCCGAGGCGGTGGTACGGCGAGTACCTGCGCGACGTGCTGCGCGACCTCGACGCCACCGCCCCGGGCCGGCTGGTCACCCACCGGGCGCGGGTCAACCGGGTGTTCTGCGGCGCCGGCCCCGGGCTGACCGTGCTCCTGGATCGGGGGGTGACCATCCAGGCGGACCGGGTCGTGCTCGCGGTCGGCCAGGCCGCGCCACAACGCCCCCGCGGGATCGAGCCGTCGCTCCGGGCGCACCCGCGCTACGTGGCGGACCCGTGGGCGCCGGGCGCGCTCGCCGCCATCCCGGCCGACGAGCCGGTGCTGCTCGTGGGCACCGGGCTGACAGCGGTCGACTTGGCGCTGACCCTCGCCCAGGCGGGGCGACGCGCGCCGGTCGTGGCGACGTCCCGGCACGGACTGCTGCCCCGCCAGCACAGGCAGCCGGAGGCCGGGCCGCCCGTGGCCGGGCCGCCCGCGCCG
>DASQDS010000050.1:0-1817 GCA_035634075.1 Pilimelia sp.
GGAAGGCGCTTTCGGTTCGGAAATGCCACCACTCGCCTTCCACAACATGCACAGGCAAACGGGCCGGTCGACTCAGGACCGGCCCGGTTCGGTCGGACCAAGCCATGAAAAAGGGCCGCCCGGTGGGCGGCCCTTCGTCTCTTCGTCCTTGGGCTTCCCGCCGTCGCCGGTCCAGTCGTCGGTCAGGAACTCTTGGGCGCGGCTGATCTCCTCGACCTCCTCGCGGCTCGGCGGCTTGGGCACTTGCGCTTGGCCGCGGTTGGGATCCTCGGTCATCGGCTCCTCCCCGGGTTGGACTACGATATGCACACATCGTGCGATGCGTTTTGCCCCCTCCCTAATACTACAGCCGGTCTCTATCGGTGTGGGTGCGGCGCTTCCAATGTGAACGCCGCGCCCGCTGCTGGTGGCGTCTTCGCCAGAGGGACCACGCGATAACGGCGGTGGGTCCAGGTGGTGGCGGGGCGATGAGCCGGTGCAGCAGGCGGCGGATCTCCGGAACGGTCAGCGGCAGGAGGTCGGCGGCTAAGTCGGCTGGGTCCTCTCCCCCCGATGGCCGCCTTGCGCACGACGGTGAGAAACGCCAGCGCCAGCATCGCCAAGGTGACGTGCCGGTGCCAACTGGTCCACGAGCGCACCTCGTACTGATCCAGCCCCACCTCGCCCTTGGCCATCTCGAAGCCGCTCTCGATGGTCCAGCGCGTCCCGGCCACCCGCACCAGGTCCTTCAGCGCCGTGCCGCTCGGGGCGAAGGTGAAGTAGAAGGTCAGATCCCCATCGGCCAAGCGGCGCCGAATCAGCAGGCCCTTGTCCCAGCCGTCCGGGGCGCCGCGAAACGGCAGATGCGCCCAGTCGTACAGCCGCGGCCCCTTGGAACCGTCACCGGCGCTGAGCCGATTCCAGCCGTCCGCCGGCACCTCCTCGACCCAATCGCTCACCGTGCCCGGGAACAGCCGCTGGCCGCTGGTGACCGCCAGTACGTAGCCGATCCGGCGCCGCACCAGGGTTTGACGTAGCGCGCTGTCGGCGCCGTACACGCTGTCGGCGGCAACCCAGGCGCACGGCACGCCGGCATCCAGCGCGCGCTCCAGCATCGCCAACCCGAGCTTCGGCTTGGTGGCGAACGCCACGTCATCGGGCACCCGGGCGAGGCGGCGGCGCTCCTCGTCGCCGGCCCACGCCTGCGGCAGGTACAAGGCGCGGTCGATCAGCGCGTGGCCGTGCCGGCCAGCGTAGCCGAGGAACACGCCGACTTGACAGTTCTCGATCCGCCCGGCGGTGCCAGAGTACTGGCGCTGCACCCCGGCCGAGCGCGTGCCCTTCTTCACGAAGCCGGTTTCGTCGAGCACCAGGACGGCCTGCGGATCCCCCAGATGCTCGACCACGTAGGCGCGCAGGTCGTCGCGCACGGCATCGGCGTCCCAGCGCATGCGTGCCAGGAAGTCCTGCACGCTGTCCGGGCTGGCGTCGCCGGCGGCTTCGGCCAATTGCCAGCCGTTCTTGCGCTCCACCGGCGCCAACAGGCCGGCCAAGTACTGGCGCGCTCGCCGCCGCGCCTCGGGCCGGCAGAACCGCGGCGCGATCCGCTCCGCCAGCGTGTCCAGGGCTCCATCCCAGCCCACCGCCTCGGCAACTGTCGTCATGGTCGGCATCCTCTCGCAGAATGCCAACCTCAACAGCCCCCATCACGGATGATCCCGGCTGTAGTATTAGGATCAGAACTGCCGCAGCAGCCGGTCGAGGTAGTCGCGCTCGGTCGGCGGGCGGGACTGCTGGCCGGAGCGGCGGCGCAGCTCGTCCAGGATCTCGCGGGCGCG
>DASQDS010000051.1:0-15173 GCA_035634075.1 Pilimelia sp.
GGCCGGGCCACCGAGGCGGCCCGCGTCGCCCTGGCCCGCGCGCTGGGCGTCCGGCCGGTGGGGGTGGCCTTGCGCGCCGGTGCGGCCAGCCGGGACAAGCTCTTCACGATCGACGCCCCGCCGGCCGACCTGCCGGACCGACTGCGCCTCCTGCGCGACGGGCCGCCGTGAGGCGGGTCGCGGTGCGGCGGGTCGCCGTGCGGCGGGGCGGCGTGCGGCCGTGACCGCCGGCTTCGACCTCGCGCTGCTGGTCGGCGCCGCCGTCCTGCTGGTCGCCGTCGGGGCAGTCCGCCTGTCGACCCGGCTCGGCCTGCCCAGCCTCCTGGTCTACCTGGCCCTCGGGGTGGTGATCGGCGAGTCCGGGCTGGGCATCCGCTTCGACGACGCGGACCTGACGCGCACGCTGGGCTTCTGCGCCCTCATCATGATCATCGCGGAGGGCGGGCTGACCGCCCGGTGGACGTCGCTGCGCCCGGTGCTGGGGATCTCGGCGACGCTCTCCACGGCCGGCGTGCTGGTCAGCATCGCCGTGGTCGGGCTGGTGGTGCACGCGCTGCTCGGGCTCGACTGGCGGCTCGCGCTGCTGTATGGCGCCGTCCTGTCCTCCACCGACGCCGCCGCCGTCTTCGCCACCCTGCGCCGGCTGCGCCTGCGCCGCCGGCTGGTGGCGACCCTGGAGGCCGAGTCCGGCATCAACGACGCGCCCGTCGTGCTGCTCGTCGTGCTGCTCTCCACCGGCGACCTGGGCGCCCACCCGTGGTGGTACGAGGTGCTGCTGGTGGCGTACGAGCTGGGCGCGGGCGCCGTCCTGGGCTTCGCGGTGGGCGTCGCCGGCCGGTGGGGCCTGCGCCGGGCGGCGCTGCCCGCGGCCGGCCTCTACCCGATCGCCGTGGCGGGTCTCACGGTCCTCGCGTACGCGGTCGGCGCGGTCGCGCACGCCTCCGGCTTCCTGGCGGTCTACGTCGCCGGCGTCGTGCTGGGCAATGCCCGGCTGCCGCACCGCCAGGCGATCCTCGGCTTCGCCGACGGCCTGGCCTGGCTGGCGCAGATCGGGCTGTTCGTGCTCCTGGGCCTCCTGGCCTCGCCGGCCCGCCTCGGCGACGCCGTGCTGCCGGCTCTCGTGGTCGGCCTCGCGCTGGTGCTGCTGGCCCGGCCGCTGTCCGTTGTGATCAGCGCCACGCCGTTCCGCGTCCCCATGCGCGAGCAGGCGTTCCTGTCCTGGGCGGGGCTGCGCGGGGCGGTCCCGATCGTGCTGGCGACGATCCCGTTGTCCGCGCGGGTGCCCGGCGCCGAGGGCCTGTTCGACACGGTCTTCGTCCTGGTGGTGCTGTTCACGCTGGTGCAGGTCGGCACGCTCGGCTCGGTCGCCCGCCGGTTGGGGGTGACGGCGGTCGGCGAGGCGACGGAGCTGCTGGTGGAGACGGCGCCGCTGGAGCACATGCGCGCCGACCTGCTCCAGCTGGACGTGCCGGCGGGTTCCCGGCTGGCCGGCGTACACCTGGACGAGCTGCGGCTGCCGGTCGGCGCGGCGGTCACGCTGGTGCTGCGGGACGGCTCCGGGTTCGTGCCGGGGCCGGACACCCGGCTGCGGGCCGGCGACAGCCTGCTGATCGTGGCGACTGCCCAGGCGCGCGACGAGGCGGAGCGCCGCCTGCGGGCCGTCAGCCGGCGTGGCCGGCTGGCGCGCTGGCTGGGCGAGCGCGGCGACGGGGACGCCGACTGAGGGGCAAGATGCCCGGTTGAGGTGTTTCCCGCTTGCCCCGGCGGCGGCGGCGGTGCGCCAGGTTGTCGACGGTCTTCACGTTCCGTATCCTTGCCAGCCACCGGAGTGCGCGGCGGACCTCGCCGCGCGCCCTTTTGCACGTGGGGGACGAGATGGCTCAGCGGGGCGACAGCGCGACGCAAGCCGCGCCCGCGACAGCCTCCCCGACGGCGGCGGGGACCACCCGTAAGCGAACAGCCGCGACGCCCGCCCGCGCCGCGGCAACCCCCACCCCCTCCACCACCCCGGCCGGGCCCTCTGCGTCCGCAGGTGCCGATCAGGTCCGGCCGACCACCGCCGACCCGGCGGACAAGGGAGCAACCATGGCCAAGCCAGCCGAAACCAGGACAGCCGCGGCCCGCGGCGCGAAGTCAGCCCCCCGGCAGACCCGCAGCGCCGCCGACACCGAGAAGATCCGGGCGGCTCTCACCGAACGCCGGGACGACCTGCGCCAGGAGTACGACCAGACGCTCAGCGAGATCGCCGAGCTCCAGCGCGACCGGCTGACCGACTCCGCCGGCGACGACCAGGCCGACACGGGCACGAAGACCTTCGAGCGCGAGCAGGAGATCTCCCTGGCCAACAACATCCTGGAGCGCATCACGCAGGTCGAGCGGGCGCTGGAACGCCTGGACGAGGGCGGCTACGGCTGGTGTGAGCGATGTGGCACGGCGATCCCCGTGGAGCGGCTGGCCGCGTTCCCGTCCGCCACACTGTGTGTCTCGTGCAAGCAGCTGGAGGAACGGCGCTGAGTACCGGCGCCGGGGCAGGGAGGTCGGGGGTGGGCGGACCGGTGACGGAGCCGGGCGCGCCGGGGCCGGCGAGCCGTGCGCGCGCGGTGACCGTGCTGGCCGCCACCGGCGCGGTGATCCTGTTGATCGACCTGGTGACCAAGGAGCTGGCGCTGCGGTACCTGGCCGACCGCGAGTCGGTGCGCCTGCTCGGCGGGGCCGTCTACCTCACCGTGACCCGCAACAGCGGCGCGGCGTTCAGCTTCGGGCGGGACTACACCTTCATCTTCCCGCTGATCACGCTGCTCGTCGTGGGCTGGATCGCGTGGACGGCACGCCGCCTGCGGTCCGTGCCGTGGGGGGTCGCCCTCGGCCTGGTGCTCGGCGGGGCGCTGGGCAACCTGACCGACCGGATGTTCCGGGCGCCCGGCCCGTTCCTGGGGCACGTGGTCGACATGGTCAGCCTCTTCGACGACCGCGGCCAGGTGTGGCCGGTGTTCAACGTCGCCGACAGCGCGCTGATGACCGGCGTCGGGCTGGCGCTGCTGCTGGAGGTCACCGGCCGGCTGCGGGACGGCACGCGGGCGCGCGCCAACCCCCGGCGCGATCCCGGCGCCAGCGCCGAGCGCGGCGGGGCCCGGTGAACGCGTACGGCGCCGGCCAGGCGCAGCAGCGCTCCGTGCCGGTCCCCGACGGGCTGGCGGGCCTGCGGCTGGACCAGGCGGTCTCGCGGCTGTTCGGGCTGTCGCGCACGGCCGCCGCGGCGCTCGTGGAGGCCGGCGACGCGCTGGTCGACGGCGTGCCCCGGCCCAAGTCGGACAAGGTCACCGCCGGCGCCTGGCTGGAGGTCACCCTCCCGGCGCCGGCGATCGACGTGCCGCCGGCCCCCGCCGAGCCGGTGACCGGGCTGCGGGTGGTGCACAGCGACGAGGACATCGTGGTGGTGGACAAGCCCGTCGGGGTGGCCGCGCACGCCAGCCCGGGCTGGACCGGCCCGACAGTCACCGCCGGGTTGGCGTCGCTCGGCCACCGCGTCGCGACAAGTGGCGCGGCGGAGCGGCAGGGCGTGGTGCACCGGCTGGACGTCGGCACGACCGGGCTGATGGTCGTGGCCAAGAGCGAGCACGCGTACAGCGTCCTGAAGCGCGCCTTCAAGGAGCGCGAGGTGGACAAGCGCTACCACGCCGTGGTGCAGGGCCATCTCGACCCGCTGCGAGGGACCGTCGACGCCCCGATCGACCGGCACCCGACCCAGGACTACCGCTGGGCGGTGGTGTCCGGCGGCAAGCCGAGCGTCACGCACTACGACACGTTGGAGGCGTTCCCGTCGGCGAGCCTCGTCGACGTGCGGCTGGAGACAGGCCGCACCCACCAGATCAGGGTGCACTTCGCGGCGCTGCGCCACCCGTGCGTGGGCGACCTGACCTACGGTGCCGACCCGACCCTCGCGGGCCGGCTCGGCCTGCACCGGCAGTGGCTGCACGCCCGCGGCCTGAGTTTCGTGCACCCCGGGACGGGTGACGAGGTGCGCTTCGTCAGCGAGTACCCAGCCGACCTGGCCGCCGCACTCGGGGTGCTGCGCGACGCCGCGTGACCCGTTCGGGTGACGGCGCAGTCCCTCGGCGCGGGTAGAAACGAAGGCTGTGCGTAGAGGGGGTGCGACCGTGGCGCTCGGCGACCTGCTCCGCCGGCTGGACCGGCGGGTCGTGCCGCCCCTCGGCGACGCCCTCCACCGGCTCGGCCGTCGGCCGGGGCGCGCCCGCCGGCTGCTGTTCGCGGCGCCGGTCGCGCTCGTCGCGGTGCTGCTCACCACGGGGCACCTGGGGGACCGCCGGTCGGTCGGCGGCGACGACACCGTCGGCGATGTCGTGCGCGTCGGGGTGCCGCAGGGCCGGTCGATTCCTGGTTACGTCGAGGACAGCCGGCGCGAGCTGGCCGCCCTCACCGCCGCCGCGCCGGCCGGGGAGACGTTCGCACTGGTCACGCTCGCCGCCTACCGCACCCCGGACCAGCTGGCGCCGGTGGTCGACGGGGTGGCGGTCTCGCTTGTCTACGCGCGGGTGCCGCTGGCCCGGATCCAGACCGAGATCGTCCGGCTGGACGCCTTCCGGGTGCCGGCGGACGTCGTGGCCGGGATGCGGCAGGTGGCGCGGCGCAAGGAGGCGGAGGCCCTGGAGTATCACGCGTTGCGCGCCAAGCTCACCGACCGCGACGAGCAGGAGCGCGCGATGCGCACGGTGTACTCCAGCGGTGCGCGGGTGGCGGCGGCCGAGGCCATGGCGTACGCCGGCGGGTGCTCGTGCGCGTACGCGGTGGTGGTCCGCGCGACCCCGGCGGCGCTGGCCGGTATCGCGCGGCGCCCGGGCGTGCGGGCCGTCGACCCGGCGCCGGACGTCCACCGGCTCGACCGGGCTGTGTTCCTGCCGCCGCTGCCCGAACAGGCCGACGTGGTCCGGTCGCCGGTCGACGACGCGCAGGGGACGCCCGGGCGGTGACCGTGCCGCGCGGCCGATCCCACATCGGGCGGCATGCGGTGAAGGTGCGGAAGCCGACAAAACGGTCGCCGGCAGCATCCCGGGGCGCCACGCGGGCGTTGAACCGCGGTGGGGGCGGCGCGTACGCGCAATCGGTCATCGGCGGGATAGGGCCGGCGGTGTGGTCTGGCTAGGGTTTTCTCCGTAGCCTGTCAGGCGGGACAAAGGGGCGCTGGGAGGACACGCGTGGAGGGCACCGAGACCGGCTGGGGCCGGCCTGCGGAACCAGCACCGCGCTGGCGCACGCTTCTGGACCGTGCCCTTCTGGGCACCCGGACGGGCGAGAACCCGCTGGTCGTCCCCCCTGCCGTCGTCGCGCCCCGGGCGCCGGCACCGATGCAGAGCGCGCCGCCCGTGGCGCCCCCGCCGCCCGCCGCCCAGCCCGCCGCCGAGGGCCGGCTGGGGTACGGCGCCCAGATCGAGTGGCGCCAGGCGCAGCCGAACGGCGTGGACGCCGCCGTCGCGCTGCTGCGGCGGGCGCTCGGCGGGCCGCGGGTGCTGGCGTTCGCCAACCCCAAGGGCGGCGTCCACAAGACGACCGCCACCGTCCTGGCGGCCGCGACCATCGGCAGCGTGCGCGGCCGCGGCGTGCTGGCGTGGGACGACAACGAGCTGCGCGGCACGCTGGGCCTGCGGGCCGGCAGCGCCCGGCACGCCCGCACCATCCGGCACCTGATCGCCGACCTCGCCGAGGTGGAGAATTCGCACGGGGCCGAGCTGCTCGACCGGCTGGACGACTACCTGCGGCACGCGGCGGACGGCTCGTACGACGTGCTGGCCGGCGAGGAGAATCCGCGGTTCGCCCAGCGGCTGGATCAGCGCACCGTGCGCCGGGTCCTCGAGCTGCTCTGCCGCACCCACGACGTGATCTGCGTGGACACCGGCAACAACGTGGAGAGCGCGAACTGGCAGACGGTGCTCCAGGCGTGCGACCAGTTGGTGATCACCACGGTGCCGCGGGAGGACGCGGCCTTCACGGCCGACTGGATGCTCGACCTGCTGCACGAGGTCGGCCTGGGCCGCCTGGCGGACAACGCGGTGACCCTGCTCTCCTGCCCGACGCCCGGGCGCTCCCCGCTGCTGGACGACCTGATGCGGCACTTCGCCTCCCGCACCCGCGCGGTCGCCGTGGTCCCCTACGACGTGTCGCTGGAGAGCGGCTCGTCGATCGAGTACCCGGCCCTGCAGCCGGAGACGAAGCGCGCCTGGCTGCGCGCGGCCGCGGTGATGCTGGAGCCCTTCGCCCGCTGACCGCAGGTCCCTCCCGCGGTCGGCGTACCGGCCGTCGCGCCGGTGTGGGATGGCCCGTGTCGCGGGGGTGTCGGTGTCGGTGTCGACGGCTAGGCTCGGGCGTCGAAACAATCGGCGGCGGGCCGGCGAAGCGCCGGTGGCGACAAAAGGGGGGAGCCGGGTGCCTGACTCCTTCGTGCATCTGCATGTGCACACCGAGTATTCGATGCTCGACGGCGCCGCTCGGCTCAAGGAGCTCTTCGCGGAGGCGAACCGGCTGGGCATGCCCGCGCTGGCGATGACCGACCACGGCAACCTCTTCGGGGCGTACGACTTCTTCAAGCAGGCCACCGCCGCGGGCGTGAAGCCGATCGTCGGCCTGGAGGCCTACCTCACCCCCGGCACGGCGCGCGGGGAGCGGACGCGGGTGCGCTGGGCCGACGGTGGGGAGAACGACGTCTCCGGCGGCGGGGCGTACACGCACATGACGATGCTGGCCGCGGACGCCCACGGCCTGCACAACCTGTTCCGGCTGGGCTCGCGGGCCAGCCTGGAGGGGTATTTCTACAAGCCGCGCGCCGACCGGGAGCTGCTGCACGAGTACGGCAAGGGCCTGATCGCCACCACCGGCTGCCCGTCGGGGGAGATCCAGACGTGGCTGCGGATCGGCGACTTCGAGCGGGCGTGCGCGTCCGCCGCCGACTTCCGCGACATCTTCGGGCCGGAGAATTTCTACCTCGAGCTGATGGACCACGGGCTCGACATCGAAACCCGCGTCCGGCAGGACCTGCTGCGGCTCGGCAAGCGCCTGGGCCTGCGCCCGGTGGCGACCAACGACCTGCACTACACGTACGAGCGGGACGCGGACGCGCACGAGGTGCTGCTCTGCGTGCAGTCCGGTTCCACGATGGCCGACCCCAAGCGGTTCCGGTTCGACGCCCGCGACTTCTACCTCAAGTCCGCCGACGAGATGCGCAAGCTGTGGGACGCCGAGGTGCCGGGCGCCTGCGACAACACGCTGGAGATCGCGGAGCGGATCGGCGACTACTCGGCCGTCTTCGCCTCGCGCAACCTGATGCCGCAGTTCCCGGTGCCGGCGGGCGAGACCGAGGAGTCGTGGCTGCGCAAGGAGGTCCGGCGCGGGCTGGCCAACCGCTTCCCCGACGGCGTGCCGGACGGCCACCGCAAGCAGGCGGAGTACGAGCTGGACGTCATCTGCCAGATGGGCTTCCCGGGCTACTTCCTGGTGACCGCCGACCTGGTGGCCTACGCGAAGCAGGAGCGGATCAGGGTGGGTCCCGGCCGCGGCTCGGCGGCCGGGGCGCTGATCGCGTACGCCCTGGGCATCACCGAGCTCGACCCGATCCCGCACGGGCTGCTGTTCGAACGGTTCCTCAACCCCGAGCGCGTGTCGATGCCCGACATCGACATGGATTTCGACGAGCGCCGGCGCGGCGACATGATCCGCTACGCCACCGAGCGGTACGGCGACGAGCGGGTCGCCCAGATCATCACGTACGGCACGATCAAGGCCAAGGCCGCGATCAAGGACGCCGCCCGCGTGCTCGGCTACCCCTTCGCGATGGGCGACCGGATCACCAAGGCGATGCCGCCGGCCGTGATGGGCAAGGACATCCCGCTCGGCGGCATCTTCGACTCGGCGCACCCGCGGTACCCGGAGGCCGTGGAGTTCCGGCAGCTCTACGACTCCGACGCCGAGGTGCAGAAGATCGTCGACACCGCGAAGGGCCTGGAGGGGCTCAAGCGGCAGTGGGGCGTGCACGCCGCCGGCGTGATCCTCTCCCGCGACCCGCTGGTCGACGTGCTGCCGATCCACAAGCGTGAGCAGGACGGCGCGATCATCACCCAGTGGGACATGGGCGCGTGCGAGTCCATCGGCCTGCTGAAGATGGACTTCCTCGGCCTGCGCAACCTCACGGTGATGGACGACTGCCTGGAGTCCATCCGCGACAACCGGGGCAGCGAGCTGGTCCTGGAGGCCCTGCCACTGGACGACAAGCCGACGTACGAGCTGCTGGCCCGCGGCGACACGCTGGGCGTCTTCCAGCTCGACGGTGGGCCGATGCGCTCGCTGCTGCGCTCGATGGTGCCGGACAACTTCGAGGACATCTCGGCAGTGCTGGCCCTCTACCGGCCCGGCCCGATGGGCGCCAACGCCCACAACGAGTACGCCGACCGCAAGAACGGGCGCAAGCCCGTGATCCCGATCCACCCCGAGCTGGCGGAGCCGCTGGCTGACATCCTGGGCGACACCTACGGCCTGATCGTGTATCAGGAGCAGGTCATGGCCATCGCGCAGAAGCTGGCGGGCTACTCGCTGGGCGCCGCGGACCTGCTGCGCCGCGCGATGGGCAAGAAGAAGAAGGAGATCCTCGACAAGGAGTACGGGCCGTTCTCCGAGGGCATGCGGGTCAACGGCTACTCCGACGCGGCGGTCAAGACGCTGTGGGACATCCTCGTCCCGTTCTCCGACTACGCGTTCAACAAGGCGCACACCGCCGGGTACGGGCTGGTGTCGTACTGGACGGCGTACCTGAAGGCCAACTTCCCCGCCGAGTACATGGCTGCCCTGCTCACCAGCGTCGGGGACGACAAGGACAAGTCCGCCGTCTACCTCGCCGAGTGCCGGCGGATGGGCATCAAGGTGCTCCCGCCGGACGTGAACGCGTCGAACGCCCGGTTCGCCGCCGTGGGCGAGGACATCCGGTTCGGCCTGGCCGCCGTCCGCAACGTCGGCACGAACGTCGTCGAGGGCATCCGGCGCAACCGCCGGGAGAAGGGCGCGTACGTCGACTTCTACGACTACCTGCGCAAGGTCGACGCGGTGGCATGCAACAAGAAGACGATCGAGTCCTTGATCAAGGCGGGGGCGTTCGACTCGCTGGGGCACACCCGGCGCGGGCTGCTGGCCGTGCACGCCGACGCGATCGACTCCTTCCTCGACATCAAGCGCAACGAAGCCGTCGGGCAGTACGACCTGTTCGGCGACGCGTTCGGCGACGGCGACGCGGGTGGCGGCGGCATCGTCGTCACCCCGCCGATCCCGGCCGCGGAGTGGGAGAAGGCGGACCTGCTCGCCTTCGAGCGGGAGATGCTCGGCCTCTACGTCTCCGACCACCCGCTGCTCGGCGTGGAGCACGTGCTCGCCAACGCGGCCGACATGACGATCGCGGCGCTCGCCGAGGAGGGCGCGGTGAGCGACGGCCAGGTGACGACGCTGGCCGGCATCCTCTCGGGCGTCCAGCGGCGGATCACCAAGCAGGGCCGCGCGTGGGCGTCGGCGACGCTGGAGGACCTGGGCGGCGCCGTGGAGGTGCTGTTCTTCCCGAACACGTACGAGCTGATCGGCCAGTACATCGCGGAGGACGCGATCGTCGTGGTGAAGGGCCGGGTGGACCGGCGCGACGACCAGCCCCGCCTGATGGCGATGGACCTGTCGCTGCCGGACATCACCGCGCCCGACGAGGTGAAACCGATCGTGCTCGCCCTGCCCCCGTCGCGGTGCACCCCGCCGCTGGTGGAACGCCTGCGCGAGGTGCTGTACAGCCACCCGGGTTCGGCGGAGGTGCACCTCAAGCTCGTCAACGGCACCCGGGCCACGCTGCTGCGGCTCGGCCCCCTGCGGGTGGCCCCGACGACGGCGCTGATGGCCGACCTCAAGGCGCTGCTCGGGCCCAGCGCGGTCGCCGGCTAGGAGGCGCGGGGTGAGCGAGCCGCAGGAGGAGATGCCGCAGCACCGGCGGCCGCGCTCCCTGCGTTACAGCTGGCCACCGGGCGAGCCCGAGCCCCGCCAGCGGGGTAGGACAGCCGCCATCGGGGCCGCCGTCGCCGTTGCCGTCGCCGCGCTCGGGGCGCCGCTCGGCCTGCTCTGGGCGGCGCTCGTGCCGAGCGTGCCGGTGCGGATGACCGAGCAGGGGGCCGTGCTGGCCGCGTCCCAGCCCGAGGAGTTCGTGGCCGCGGACGGCTGGTTCACCATCGTCGGGGTCGCCTTCGGTGCCGCCGCGGCGGGCGCGGCCTGGGTGTTGCTGCGCCGGCACCGGGGGCCGGTCATGCTGGCCGCGGTGGCGCTTGGCGGGGTCGGCGCCGGGCTGCTCGCCTGGTGGCTGGGCCGGCAGTTCGGGCTGGCCGAGTACGAGCGGCTGCTCGGCGACGCGGCGGTCGGCACCACGTTCGGGAAACCCGCCGACCTGCGCGCCGCCGAGGCCCGGTTGCTGTTCGGCTTCCTCCCGATGGCCCGCGGTGACGTGCTGATCCCGGGCCTGAGCGCCGCGGTGGCGTACACGCTGCTGGCCGGCTGGTCCACGCACCCCTCGCTGCGCGCGGAGGAGGACGCCGGCCCACCGGGTGCCGGCCCGGCCGGTGCGGGCGTCAGTTCGGGCTGGCCGGCGCCGCCAGATCCGCCAGCGGCACCGGCACCGCCCGCACCTGGCGAAGCAGTGCCGCCTCGCGACTGAGCAGGCGCAGCTCGCCGCGCAACCGGGTGGCGGTGTCCGGGGCGGCGAGCAGGCGCTGGCGGTCGTCCACCGTGAGCGCCGCGGTGGCCGCGACGACGTGGGAGAGCACCGTCGGGTCGTCCGGGAGCTGCTCGCCGACCTCCCCGGACTCCGGCCGCAGCAACGCCAGGTACCGCCGGAACAGTGCCAGCACGCGGGGGGCGAGCAGGTCGGCGGCGGCCGCCCCGGCCCCGTCGGGTTCGGGCAGCCAGCGCACGTCGGCCGTCAGGTACGGCTGGGAGTCGCGGTCCACCGAGGTGATCTGGAACCGCCGCCGGCCCACCGTGACCACGTCGAACCGCCCGTCCGCGTGCTCGGTGACCTGCCGCAGCTCCGCCGTGCAGCCGATGTCGTACAGGGTGAGGGACGCGCTGGTGGCGGGCCGGTCGGTGGGCAGCGACGCCGCCTGCACCTCCCAGCCGCGCCGGATGGCCACCACCCCGAACTCCCGGGTCGCGCCCTCGGGCAACGCCGTCAGGTGCCGCACGAGCGCGCGGTAGCGGTCCTCGAAGATGTGCAGCGGCAGCACCAGGCCCGGAAACAGGACCGTCCCCAGCGGGAACAGCGGCAGCCCCTGCGTCATCGAAGAAGGGTAACGGAAACCACGGCTGCGCCGCCTCGGCCGGCAGGGCGGCGGCGCCGCCTCGGCCGGCGCGGCGGCGCCGGTGCGGTGACCGCCGTCCCACCGGGCTGGACGGCCGCCGGGGTGCTTCCGCGGGCGGCCTAGACTCGCGAGCGTGTTGAACCGGATCGACCTGCGCGGCAGCTCACTGGACCCCCGTGGGCTCCTGCCGCGCGCCCAGCTCGACGTGTCCGCCGCGGTGGACGCGGTCCGCCCCGTCGTCGACGCCGTCCGGGCGCACGGCTTCGCCGCGATCCGGGAGGCGACAGAACGCTTCGACGGGGTGCGGCTGGAGCGCCTGCGCGTGCCGGCGGCGGCGCTGGCGGCCGCCGAGGCCGCCCTGGCGCCCGACGTGCGGGCCGCCCTGCTGGAGTGCATCGCGCGGGCGCGGGCCGTGCACGCCGACCAGCGCCGCGCGGAGGTGACGACAACGGTCGCCCCCGGCGGTACGGTCACCGAGCGGTGGGTGCCGGTGGCCCGGGTCGGCCTCTACGTGCCCGGCGGGCTGGCGGTCTATCCGTCGACCGTGGTGATGAACGCGGTGCCCGCCCAGCTCGCCGGCGTCGAGTCGCTGGTCGTGTCGAGCCCGCCGCAGGCGGACAACGGCGGCCTGCCCGACGCCCGGGTGCTGGCGGCGTGCGCGCTGCTCGGCGTCGACGAGGTGTACGCGGTCGGCGGCGCCCAGGCGATCGCGATGCTGGCGTACGGCAGCGGCGGTGCCGGGGAGGGCGACGGCTGTGCCCCCGTCGACATGGTCACCGGGCCGGGCAACATCTGGGTCACCGCGGCGAAGCGGATGCTGCGGGGCGTCGTGGGCATCGACGCGGAGGCCGGCCCCACGGAGATCGCGATCCTGGCCGACGACACGGCCGACGCCACGCACGTCGCGGCCGACCTGATCAGCCAGGCGGAGCACGACCCACTCGCCGCGAGCGTGCTGGTCACGCCGTCCGTGCCGCTGGTCGACGCCGTCGAGGCCGAGCTGGCCCGCCTCGTCCCCGCCACCAAGCACGCCGAGCGTGTGCGCACCGCGCTGACCGGGGAGCAGTCCGGCGCGGTGCTCGTGGACGACCTGGCCGCCGGGTTGCGGGTCGTGGACGCGTACGCGGCCGAGCACCTGGAGATCCAGACCCGCGACGCCGGCGCGCTGGCCCGGCGGGTCCGCAACGCCGGCGCGATCTTCGTCGGGGCGTACGCGCCGGTGTCGCTGGGCGACTACTGCGCCGGCTCCAACCACGTGCTGCCCACAGGCGGCTGCGCCCGGCACTCCTCCGGCCTGTCGGTGCAGTCGTTCCTGCGCGGCATCCACATCGTGGAATACGACGAGGCGGCCCTGCGGGCCGTCGCCCCGCACGTCGTCGCGTTGGCCAACGCCGAGGACCTGCCGGCGCACGGCGAGGCCGTCACGGCCCGGTTCCCGGCCGGGTGGGGTGGCGCGGCATGACGACGCTGGACGACCTGCCGCTGCGCGCCGACCTGCGCGGGCTGTCCCCGTACGGGGCGCCGCAGCTCGACGTGCCGGTGCGGTTGAACACCAACGAGAACTCGTACCCCGTCCCGGACGCCGTCGTGGCCGCGATCGGCAAGGCGCTGCAGGCCGAGCTTGCCGACCTCAACCGCTACCCGGACCGGGAGGCGCTCGCCCTGCGCGCCGACCTGGCGGCGTACCTCGGCCACGGCCTCGACGCGGGCGGGGTCTGGGCGGCGAACGGGTCCAACGAGGTCCAGCAGCAGCTCCTCCAGGCCTTCGGTGGGCCGGGGCGCACGGCGCTCGGCTTCGGCCCGTCGTACTCGATGCACCCGCTGCTGGCGCTCGGCACCGGCACCGCCTGGGTGGGCGCCCAGCGGGAGCCGGATTTCGGGCTGACCGCCGCGGTCGCCGCCGCGCAGGTCGAGCGGCACCGGCCGGACGTGGTCTTCCTCTGCGCGCCGAACAACCCCACCGGCACGGCGCTCGACCCGGCGGTCCTCGCCGCCGTGCTGGACGCCGCCCCCGGCATGGTGGTGGTCGACGAGGCGTACGCGGAGTTCGCCCGGCCGGGCACGCCGACCGCGCTGCGGCTGCTGCCGGGCCGGCCGCGGCTGGTGGTGACCCGCACGATGAGCAAGGCGTTCGGCTTCGCCGGCGGCCGGCTGGGCTACCTCGCCGCCGACCCGGCCGTGGTGGACGCGGTCCGGCTGGTCCGCCTGCCGTACCACCTCTCCGCGCTCACCCAGGCCGCCGCCCGCGCCGCGCTGACCCACCGGGACGCCCTCCTGGCGACGGTGGAGGCGATCAAGGAGCAGCGCGACCGGATCGTCGCGGCCCTGCGCGACCGCGGCCACCGGGTGGCCGACAGCGACGCCAACTTCGTGCTCTTCGCCGTGGACGGCGACCAGCAAACCTGGTGGCGGCGGCTGCTCGACCGTGGTGTGCTCGTCCGCGACGTGGGGCTGCCGGGCTGGCTGCGGGTCACCGCGGGCACGCCCGCGGAGACGGACGCTTTCCTCACCGCACTCGATACGTGTTCCCTGGAGGGGGTCGCATGAGCCGGCGTGCCCGCATCGAACGGGTCACCAAGGAGACCAAGGTGCTCGTCGAGCTGGACCTCGACGGCACCGGCCAGGGCGAGATCAGCACCGGCGTCGGCTTCTTCGACCACATGCTCCACCAGATCGCCCGGCACGGGGGCGTCGACCTCACCGTGCGGACCGTCGGCGACCTGGAGATCGACGCGCACCACACCATCGAGGACACCACGCTGGCGCTGGGCGCGGCGCTCGCGGAGGCGCTGGGGGACAAGGCGGGCATCCGGCGGTACGGCAGCGCGGTGATCCCGATGGACGAGGTGCTGGTGCAGGCCGCCGTCGACCTGTCCGGCCGGCCGTACGTGGTGCACGACGAGCCCGCCCTCGCCCCGTACATCGGCCCGGTCTACCCGACCAGCATGACCCGGCACGTCTGGGAGTCGCTGGGCCATTCCGCCCGGCTCACCCTGCACGTCTCGGTGCTGCGGGCGGCCCGCCCCGGTGGCCACCCGGACGCCCATCACGTGGTGGAGGCCCAGTTCAAGGCGGTGGCCCGCGCCCTGCGGGAGGCCGTCGCCGTGGATCCGCGGGGTGGCGGGGTGCCCTCGACAAAGGGCGTGCTGTGAGCACTGCGCTGCCGGTGGCACTGATGGCGCTCGCCGGCGTGCTGGTCGGCGGGGCGTGGTCCAGTCACCGCCAGGGCTCGCCGCGCGCCACCGTCGCGGTGTTCGGCGTCCTGGCCGCGCTCGCGCTGGTCGGCGGAATCCTCTGGCTCATCCCGGGAGACACCTGATGGTCGACGTCGTCATCCTCGACTACGGCTCCGGCAACCTGCGGTCGGCCGAACGCGCGCTCGCCCGGGCCGGCGCCGACGTGACCGTCACCGCCGACCTGCGCGCCGCCGCCGCGGCGGACGGACTGGTGGTGCCGGGCGTCGGGGCGTACGCCGCCTGCATGGCCGGCATCGCCGAGGCCGGCGCGGCGCCGGTGATCGCCGAGCGGGTCGCGGCCGGCCGCCCGGTGCTGGGCATCTGCGTCGGCATGCAGATCCTCTTCGAGTACGGCGTGGAGCACGGTGTGCGCACCGCCGGCCTGGGGCTGCTCCCGGGGGGCGTGACCCGGCTGGCGGCGCAGCGCGTGCCGCACATGGGGTGGAACGCCGTCGACGGGCCCGCCGGCAGCGCGTTGTTCGCGGGCACCGGGCCGGGGACCCGGTTCTACTTCGGGCACTCGTACGCGGCGTTGGACGTCGCCGGCCTGCGCGCGGCCGGC
>DASQDS010000052.1:0-6438 GCA_035634075.1 Pilimelia sp.
CGCGCTGACCGGCTGCGGCGGCGCCGGCCCCAGCCCGAGGCGGTCCACGGCGAGGCTGCTGGCCGTCTGCCCGCCGACGACGGCGACGGTGAAGGCGGCCACGCCGAGAGCGACCGCGCTGACCCCCTGGCTCGTCACGTACGCGGCCCCGGCGAGCCCGCCGAGGCACTGCCACCAGCGCAGCCGGCGCGTCCGGACCGCGGCCAGCAGCCCGGCGACCCCGCGCCGGCCCGCCGGCAGTGCCGCCGCGAGGAGGCACATGAGGGCCAGGCCGGTCCCGAAGGAGATGGCCGCGGCGGCGATGCCGTCGTGCAGGCGTACACCCAACTGGCCGTTGATGCGGGCCTGCAGCGCGCCCCCGGCCCCGCACACGACGGCGACCGCGACGCCGACGGCGACCCGCGTGGCCGACGGGCGGTCGGCGGCGCCGGCGGTGGTCAGATCAGCTCCGGTCCGGGCAGTTCCGGCCCGCCGCCGGGGCCGGCGTCGAAGTCGACCGCGGAGTAGAGCGCGAGCTTCGCCAACCGGTGGAAGGAGTCGATGACCCGGATGGTGCCGCTCTTCGAGCGCATGACGATCGACTGGGTGTACGCCCCGCCGGAGCGGTACCGCACGCCGCGCAGCAGGTCGCCGGACGTGATGCCAGTGGCCACGAAGAACATGTTGTCGCCGGTCACCAGGTCGTCGGTCGTCAGCACCCGGCTCAGGTCGTGGCCGGCGGCGAGCGCCCGCTCGCGCTCCTGCGGGTCGCGCGGCCACAGCTTGGCCTGCATCGCGCCGCCCATGCACTTCAGCGCGCAGGCGGCCACGATGCCCTCCGGGGTGCCGCCGGTGCCCATCAGCACGTCGACGTCCGACTGCTCCCGTGCGGCGCTGATCGCCCCCGCGATGTCGCCGTCGGAGATGAAGTGGATGCGGGCGCCGGCCTGCCGCACCTCGGCCACGAGGTCGGCGTGCCGGGGGCGGTCGAGGATGCACACCGTCACGTCGGAGACGCCGGAGCGCTTGACCCGGGCGATCCGCCGCAGATTTTCCGTCACCCCGGCGTTGATGTCGACCACGTCGGCGCAGTCGATGCCGACGGCGAGCTTCTCCATGTAGAAGACGGCGCTCGGGTCGAACATCGCCCCGCGCTCCGCGACGGCCAGCACCGCCAGCGCGTTCGGCATGCCCTTGCTCATCAGGGTGGTGCCGTCGATCGGGTCGACCGCCACGTCGACCTCCGGCCCCGTCGAGTCGCCGACGTGCTCGCCGTTGAACAGCATCGGGGCGTTGTCCTTCTCGCCCTCGCCGATGACCACGACGCCGCGCATGGGGATCGAGTTGATCAGCCGCCGCATCGCGTCCACGGCCGCCCCGTCGCCGCCCTCCTTGTCGCCGCGGCCCACCCACCGGCCGGCCGCCATCGCGGCCGCCTCGGTGACGCGGACCAGGTCCATGGCGAGGTTGCGGTCCAGGTTCTGCGGGGTGCGCGTGCTCACCGGGGAATCTTGGCACGGGTGGCCTCGACCGGCGGCTGCGGGCGGCGATCGGGGAAGATGGAGGGGTGGACACCCCCGCCCCGCCGCGCGCCGACCGGCGGCCCCGTGACATGGCGCTGTCGTTGCTCGTGCTGCTGATCCCGATCGCGCTGCTCATGGGCATCTACCGGGTGGTGCAGCGGGGGGACGAGCCGATCGTCGTGGACGCCGCGCCGGTCGTCTCGCGGGCCCGCGCCGCCGGCGACTTCCCGGTCGCCGCGCCGGGCGGCCTGCCGGCGGGCTGGCGGACCGTCAGCGCCCGCTACGTCGGCGGCGACGGCCAGGCGGTCCTGCGGCTGGGCTACCTGAGCCCGTCGGGGGCGGGGTTCCAGGTGGTGCAGAGCGACCGGCCGGCCGCGGAGCTGCTCGGCAGCGAACTGACCAGCGCCGCCCGCCCGCTGGGCGCCGCCGAGGTCGGCGGCCGCGACTGGCAACGGTACGCCGGCAGGCCCGGCGAGCGGGCCCTCGTGCTGCTCGCGGCGGAGCGTTCCATCCTGGTGTTGGGCGCCGGCGACGAGGCCGAGCTGACGGCCCTGGCCGCCGCCCTGCCGGTCTGACCCTTCGGCCTCGCTGCCGGGGCGGCCCGGGGCGGCGTTGTGCGGGGTGGCCCGTGGCGGCGGTGCGGGGCGCCGGCTGGCAGACTCGGCACGTGAGCGATTCCGCGCGGTGGGCCCGGTGAGCGACGCGCTGGAGACGTACAGCCTCGTGGAGCTCGCCGTCCGCCGGTTGCGCGGGGAGATCCTCAGCGGCCGCATCCACCCCGGCGAGCGCCTGGTGGAGGAGCAGCTCACCCGCCAGCTCGGGATCAGCCGGGCACCGCTGCGCGAGGCGCTGCGGCTGCTCGCCGAGCAGGGCCTGGTCGAGCATGTGCCGCGGCGCGGGGCCCGGGTGGCGACGCTGTCCGACCAGGACGTCCAGGAGCTGTACGCGATCCGCGACGTGCTCGAGCGGTACGCCGTCGAGGCGGCCCTGCCGGTCACCGAGGCGGACCTGGCGGGGTTGCGGCTGGCGCTGGACGGGATGCGGCACGCAGCGCACGCCGGCGACCGCCCGGAGGTCGCCCACGCCCACCGGCGCTTCCACGCCGCCCTCGTCGGGCTGGCCGGGAACCGGCAGCTGACCGGCCTGTACGAGTCGGTACTGGTGAAGCTCCAGCTCTACATGGCGATCAACCTGCGGCGGGAGGCCGAGCACGCGCAGCCGCTCGACGGTGTGCACCGGCACGAGCGGCTCCTCGCCTCGGTAGGCGCTGGCGACGTGGCCGCCGTGCTAGGCGCCCTGTCCAACCACGGCGCCCGCTCCTACCTGCCCTAACCCTCCGCCCGGCCCCGGTCCCGGCCCCGGCCCCGGCCCCGGCCCGGCGTGCTGACGCCGGCGAGGCCGGCTGGGCGCGGTGGCTAGCCCGATCTTGGTCCGGTGACCCCCCAAAAGGGTGGCTTCGGGACCAAGATTCGGGTCGGGGCGCACGTTCAGTCGGGTCCGGACATCGAGGTGCGTCATACAGCCGTTACGGGGCGCACTTGGGGCCGAAACAAAGCGGTCGACAATCGACTGTATGCAGAGCTTGCACGAGATCGGCGACTTCGGCGCGCTGCGGGCGGCGTACGCCGGTGGGCGGCTGCGGCCGGTGGACGTGGTGGATCTCGTGCTGCGCCGGATCGCGGCGCGCGGCGACGACTCGGTGTGGATCAGCCGGGTGCCGCCGGCCGCGCTGCGCCGGCGGGCGGCGGCGCTCGCCGGCCGCGACCCGGCCGACCTGCCGCTGTACGGCGTGCCCTTCGCCGTCAAGGACAACATCGACGTGGCCGGGCTGCCGACCACGGCGGGTTGCCCGGATTTCGCGTACCTGCCCGAGCGGACCGCGCCCGCGGTGCAGCGGCTGCTCGCCGCTGGCGGGCTGCTCGTCGGCAAGACCAACCTGGACCAGTTCGCCACCGGGCTGACCGGCGCGCGGTCGCCGTACGGTGCCTGCGAGAGCGTGTTCGGCGGCGGCCTGATCGCCGGCGGCTCCAGCTCGGGCTCGGCGGTCGCCGTGGCGGCCGGCCTGGTCTCGTTCGCGCTCGGCACGGACACCGCCGGCTCCGGCCGGGTGCCCGCCGCGCTGAACGGCATCGTCGGGCTCAAGCCCACCCGCGGCCTGCTGAGCACGGCGGGCGTCGTGCCGGCCTGTCGATCCCTCGACTGCGTCTCCATCTTCGCCACCGGAGTCTCCGAGGCCGCGGCGGTGTTGGCGGCCGCCCGCGGCGTCAGCCCGGATGACCCGTGGGGGCGGGCGCCGCTGCCCGGACAGGCGACGCCGCGCCTGCCGGCGACCGTACGCCTCGGCGTGCCCGGCGCGGAAGACCTGGACTTCTTCGGCGACGCCGGGCAACGGGACCGGTACCTCGCCGGGGCCGACCGGGTGGCCGCGCACTGCGCGGAGACGGCCCGGGTGCCGCTCGGCCCGTTCCTCGAGGCCGGCGACCTGCTCTACCGGGGCCCGTGGGTGGCGGAGCGGCTGACCGGGCTGGACGACTTCCTCCGCACGCACCCGGACTCCGTGCACCCGGTGACGCGGCGGGTGCTGGAGGGCGGCCGGCGGTTCGACGCTGTCGCCGCGTTCCGGGCCCAGCACCGGCTCCAGGAGCTGCGCGCCGGCGTCGACCGGATCTGGCAGCGCGTGGACGCGATCGTGCTGCCGACGGTCGGCACCACGTTCACGCTCGCCGAGATCGTCGAGGACCCGGTGGGCCGCAACCTCCTGCTGGGCCGCTACACGCAGTTCGCCAACCTGCTCGACCTCGCCGTGGTGACGGTCCCCAGCGGGCGCACCGTCGACGGCCGGCCGGCGAGCCTCTCCCTGGTCGGGCCGGCGTTCAGCGAGCCGACGTTGCTGGCGCTGGCCGCCGCCGTCGCGGGTACCGCCGCCCCGCCGGCCCCGGCGGCGGTCCCGCCGCCCGGCACGGTGCAGCTGGCGGTCGTCGGGCGGCACCTGCGCGGCGAGCCCCGCAACGGTGAGCTGGTGGACTGCGGCGCCACGCTGACGGAGGAGACCCGGACGGCCGCGCTGTACCGCCTGTACCGCCTCGGCGACCCAAGCGGCGACCCAAGCGGCGACGCAGGCGGCGACGGGCTGCCCGCGCTGATCCGGGTCGGCGCCGGCGGCGCCGCCATCGAGGTGGAGGTCTGGCAGGTGCCCCGGGCGGCGGTCGGGGCGCTGCTCGCCGGGGTGCCGGCGCCCCTGTCGCTCGGCTGGGTGCGGCTGGCCGACGGGCGGGAGGTGCTCGGCTTCCTCGGCGAGACGTACGCCGCGGGCGAGCCGGGCGCCCACGACATCACCGCCAGCGGCGGCTGGCGGGCGTACCGCGCGGCGCTGGCCGCCAGCTGACGCCCAGGCACTTCGACCCCGAGACGACAGGAGGCGATCGCATGGCGACCCAGATCGGGCCGGTGAAGTCGGCGCCGTACGCGTGGCCGTACGACGGCGCGGTGCCGGTGGAGCGCGCGGCACTGTTGTGCATCGACTGGCAGACCGACTTCTGCGGCCCGGGTGGCTACGTCGACAGCATGGGCTACGACATCGGCCTCACCCGCGCCGGCCTGCCGGCCACCGCCCGGCTGCTGACCCACGCCCGGTCGCTCGGCATGCTCGTGGTGCACACCCGGGAGGGCCACGACCGGGACCTGTCGGACCTGCCGCCGAACAAGCGCTGGCGGTCCGCGCAGATCGGCGCGGAGATCGGGTCCGCGGGGCCGTGCGGGCGGATCCTGATCAAGGGCGAGCCCGGCTGGCAGATCGTGCCGGAGGTGGCCCCGGTCGCCGGCGAGGTCATCGTCGACAAGCCCGGCAAGGGCGCCTTCTACGCCACCAACCTGGACCTGGTGCTGCGCACCCGCGGCATCACCCACCTGATCCTGACCGGGATCACCACCGACGTGTGCGTCCACACGACCATGCGGGAGGCCAACGACCGCGGTTACGAGTGCCTCATCCTGGCCGACTGCACAGGCGCCACCGATCCGTCCAACCACGCCGCCGCCCTGCACATGGTGACCATGCAGGGCGGCGTCTTCGGCTGCGTCGCCACCTCCGACGACGTCATCGCCGCCACGTCCTGAGCCTCGTTCCTCGAACCTGGGGTGACCGCCATGCCGACCGTCGACGCCCGACCGTCCCCGTTCACCTTCGACCCGGCCAGCACGGCGCTGCTGGTCATCGACATGCAGCGCGACTTCCTGGAGCCGGGCGGCTTCGGCGAGAGCCTCGGCAACGACGTCTCGCGCCTGCGCCGCACGATCGAGCCGCTGCGCGCCCTCCTGGCAGCGTGCCGCGCCGCCGGGCTGCCCGTCGTCCACACCCGCGAGGGGCACCTGCCGGACCTGTCCGACTGCCCGCCGGCCAAGCTGACGCGCGGCGCGCCGAGCAGGCGCATCGGCGACCCCGGCCCCAAGGGCCGCATCCTCATCCGCGGCGAGTACGGCCACGACATCGTCGACGAGCTGGCGCCGGAGCCCGGCGAACCCGTCATCGACAAGCCCGGCAAGGGCGCCTTCTACGCCACCGGGCTGGCCGACCTGCTGACCGGCTGGGGGGTGCGCACCCTGCTGGTGACCGGGGTGACCACCGAGGTGTGCGTGCACACCACCGTCCGGGAGGCCAACGACCGGGGCTACGAGTGCCTGGTGCTGGCCGACTGCGTCGGCTCGTACTTCCCGGAGTTCCAGCGGGTCGGGCTGGCGATGGTGGCCGCCCAGGGCGGGATCTTCGGCTGGGTCGGCGGTTCCGCCGACGTCATCTCCGCGCTCGCCCCGGTGCCCGCGACCGCCGGCCCGGCCCCCGTCGTCCCCTCCGGAAGGGAGTGAGCATGTCCACCAAGACCCTCGCGCTGCCGTACTGGGTGCGCGGCGACACCAACGCCTTCTTCGGGTTCGGCGTGAA
>DASQDS010000053.1:0-9521 GCA_035634075.1 Pilimelia sp.
GCACGCCGGTGGTGTCGGACCCGCGCCGGTTGGCCACCTCGGCGCTGCACGGCGGCCTGGGCGCCGCGCTGGCGCCCGGCTGGGTCGTGGTCGGCGACCGCGGCGGCCTTCCGCCGGCGGAGCTGCCGGAGGTCCTTGTCGCCGACGCCGCGGCGGGCGGCGACTGGGGCGTCGAGTACGCCGTGACCGGCGCCGGCGGTTCGTGGACCCGCCGGCTGCTCGACGACGGCGAGCCCGCCGTGCGCGCGGCCGGCCGGGTCCGGCGGGAGCCGGGCCGGCTGGTCGGGCCGGTCCCCGCCGGGCGCACCCTGGAGGAGCTTCTCCTCGCGGGCTGCCTGGGGCGGGACCTGCCCCAGCTGCGCCGCCTGCTGGGCGAGTACGCGACCTGGCTGACCGCGCGGTGCGACCCGGACGGCCGGCTGCCCGGCGAGTTCGCCTTCGCGACGCCGCGGCACACGATCGTCAACGGCACCAGCTTCGCCGTGCTCGACCCGAGCTGGACGGTCGCCGTGCCGGTCCCGTACGAGGTCGGGTTGGCACGCGCGCTGCGCGCGTTCGCCGTCACCCTGATCGGCGACGGCTATTCGCACCCGTGGCCGGCCAGCAGCGACGCCGACAGCCTGACGGTGATCCTGGCCGGGATGGCGGGGCACGCCATCGAACGCACGGTGGCCCGCCAGGCGGTCGACCTGGAGGCGGAGCTGCAGGGCGCCGTCCGGGGGTGGGACGACGACACCCGGGCCGAGTTCGCGGCACGGTTGGCCGCCGTCGACGCGGGTACCCTACCGCCGGACGTGGACAGCCACCGTAAGCTGCACCAGTCCGTGCTTCGGCTGCGCCAGGAGCTGGAGCACACGGAGGCGAAACTGGCCTGGTACGAAGAGCTGCTGACGTCCCGGGAGAACGCACTCAAGCGGACGCAGCGCACGGTCGACATGTTGAGCGGATCGTTGAGCTACCGGGTGGGCCGGCTGTTGATGGCCCCGGTGCGGGTGGCGAAGCGGGTGGCGCGGGGGGCGTACCGCCGGCTGCGGTCGCGCTGACCAGACAGGTGAGGGGGGAAGCCGGTGCGCATCGTCGGCGTGATCCAGGCGCGGATGGGTTCGTCGCGCCTGCCGGGTAAGGTGCTGCGTCCGCTGGCCGGGCGGACGGCGCTGGGCCGCCTGGTGCGGTCCGTGCAGGAGAGCGGGGCGGTGGACGGCATCGTCATCGCCACCACGACAGAGGCGATCGACGACCCGGTGGTGGGGGAGGCGGAGGGGCTCGGCCTGCCGGTGCACCGCGGCGCCACCGACGACGTGCTGTCCCGCTTCCTCGGCGCGCTGGACGCCCACCCGGCGGACGCGGTGATGCGGTTCACGGCCGACTGCCCGCTGCTCGACCCGGAGATCGCCGCGATGGGCGCCCGGGTGTTCCGCGCCGTCCCGGGCCTCGATTACCTCAGCACCTCCATCTCCCGCACGCTGCCGCGCGGGATGGACGTGGAGATCATCCGGGCGTCGACGTTGCGGGCGCTCGACGGCCTGGCGACCGGTTACCACCGCACGCACGTCACGTCGTACGTCTACACCAACGCGGACCGCTTCCGCGTCATCGGGTTGACCTTGCCGCCCAATCGGGCACATCTTCGGCTGACTCTAGACACAGCGGAGGACTGGGAGCTGATCCAGGCGGTCGTCGCCCACTTCGGCGACAGCACTGTCTCCCTCACCAAACTCGTCGAGTGGCTGGACGCGCACCCCGAGATCCGCGCCATCAACGCCGAGGTCCAACAAAAAGCCCTCGAACAGGCGTGACCCCCCCTCAGTTGTCCGTTGCCATGCGGTGCGACGCGGGCCCGGTGACCGGGGTCGGGCACCTGGTGCGATGTGTCGCGTTGGCGGAGGAGTTCGTCGGCCGGGGCGCGCGGGTGGAGTTCCTGAGCAACGTCGGCGACGTCCCGTGGGCGCGGCGGCAGCTCAGCGTCCGGGGGCTGCCGTTGCGGCCGGGCCCGCGGACGGCGCCGGACCTGCTGGCGGCCGTCCGGGACGGCGGGTTCGACCTGGTGGTCATCGATTCGTACGACCTCGATCCGGCCTGCGGCGTGGCGCTGCGGGCGGCCGGGGTGCCGGTCGTGGGCATCGTGGACGGGGAGTCCCGGGGGCAGGTCGCCGACCTCTACGTGGACCAGAATCTCGACGCGGAGTTCCTGCCCGTGCCGTTGCCGCCGGGCGCGCGGCGGCTGGCCGGCCTGCCGTACGCCCTCTTGCGGGATTCGGTACGGGCGCTGCGCCCGCCGGCGCCGCCCGCGCACCGGGGCGGGGGCCCGCCGCGGGTGTTGTGCTTCTTCGGCGGAACGGACGCGTACGGGGCCGCCCCGGCGATGACCGGGCTGCTGGCGGCGACCGGGGTGCCGTTCGTCGCGACCGTGGTGGCCGGTCGGCCGGAGTTGGCGGGTGCGGTGGCGGGGGTGCCGTTGCGGCCGGGCCAGGCCGTGTCGGTGATCGAGCCGACGGACGACCTGCCGGCGCTGGTCACCGCGGCCGATGTGGTGGTCAGCGCGGCCGGCACCTCGACGTGGGAGCTCCTGTGCCTGGGCGCACCGGCGGCGGTGGTGTGGGTGGTGGACAATCAGCGGCAAGGCTTCGACCGGGTGGTGGCGCGCCGGCTGGCGGTGGGCCTGGGCCGGCTGGCGGAGCTGGCGGAGGCCGGCACGGCGGCAACGTTTGCCGTCGATATGCTGAGGGCAATCCTGCAAGGGCCTGAGGTCCGTGCGGAATTGGCGGCGAGGGCATGGGCGGCCGTCGATGGGCGCGGGCGAGCACGGGTCGTCGATGCTGCGGAAATCTTGGTCAAGGAAAAATCCGGGAAGTGTCTGTAACCACTTCGTCACAGCGCGAACACGGGACGTTTACCCGATGGGCGTAGCTCATGAAGTTGGTCACAGTGACTCATCCGGGGGCCGGTCTATGCGGGGAGGAGACGGTGACCACCGTCGCGCTCAAAGACGTCACGAAGGTGTTCCCGGACGGGACGGTGGCAGTCGACAACGTGAACCTCGACGTCAACGACGGCGAGTTCATGGTGCTGCTCGGCCCGTCCGGTTGCGGTAAGTCCACCGTGCTGCGGATGGTGGCCGGGTTGGAGGACCCGAGCAGTGGCGCCATCCTGTTGGACGGGGAGTTGGCGAACGACCTCCCGCCCCGCGACCGGCGAATCGCGATGGTGTTCCAGGATTTCGCGCTTTATCCGCACATGACGGTCGGGGACAACATCGGTTTCCCGCTGCGCCTGTCGGGGGTCGAGCCGGCGCCGCGCGGTGAGCGGGTGGCCGACGTGGCGAGTGCGCTGGGGATCGGCGACGTGCTGGCCCGCAGGCCCAGTCAGTTGTCCGGCGGCCAGCGGCAGCGGGTGGCGATGGGCCGGGCGATCGTCCGCCGCCCCGGTCTCTTCCTGATGGACGAGCCGCTGTCCAACCTGGACAGTGGGCTCCGCGCCGAGCTGCGCGCGGAAATCTCCGGGCTGGTCCGCGAGCTCGGTGTCAGCACCATCTACGTCACGCACGACCAGGCCGAGGCGCTGACGATGGCGGACCGGGTCGCGATCATGCGCAAGGGCGTGCTGCAGGACGTGGGCACGCCGACGCAGGTGTACGGCCGGCCGGCGACGCTCTACGTCGCGGCCTTCCTCGGCAGCCCGCGGATGAACCTGCTGGAGGCGTCGGTCTACGTCCACCTCGACCGGTACATCGCCCTCAACCTGGGCGAGCAGGCTCTCTACCTGCCGTGGGACGACATCCGGGCGCGGGCCGTCTCGCACTACCACGGCGAGCGCATCGTGATCGGCATGCGCGCGGAGGCGCTGACCCCGGTGGCGCCGGACACCCCGGGCGACGTGCTGCAGGGCCGCATCCGCTATCTCGAGCACCACGGCCACGAGTCGCTCGCGTTCCTCGACATCGGCGCCACCGCGGTGCTGGTGGACGACCTGGGCAGCCCCATCGCGGACAGCGAGGGCGGCACCGGCCGGGGCAGCCTCTTCGGCAGCGTGCTGCAGCGCCTGACCGGCCGCAACGAGCGGCTCGACGGCCGCGCCAGCCCGAACGGCTCCAGCGCGAACGGCGGGCGCACCAGCGTGCTGAGCGACCCGGGTCGGCATCACCGGCGGCCGGCGGAGCTGGCGGTGCGGTTGGCGCCGTACCCGGCCGTCTCGCCGGGCCACCCCCTGGCCATCGCCGTGCGGATGGACGCCCTGCACTTCTTCGACGACCGGGGAGACCGGATCGACGTCGGCTGGCGCTGAGGCGCCAACCGGCGCGTCCGCTTCGTCCGGATCACCGATACGTGTGTCGGGGTGGCGCCGGGACTCGGCGCTGCCATAGCGTGTGGCGGTTGGCCCGGGCGCCAGTCGGCGACCGCGGGATACAGCACGGAAGGACGCGACAATGTCCAGTCCCGGTTCCGGCCCGCTGGTGATCGAACGCATTCTGCGGGATCGGCAGAGCGTCTGGCAGCAGATCGTCCGGGAGGACGACCTGGGCCGCCTGTCGGTGCGGATGCTCATCAGTTCCGTCGCGGCTCTCGCGGGCTACGGTGCCGTGCTGGGTTCCTTCCACGGTCCGTTGATGGCCGTGACGTCCGCGGTGAAGCTCCCGCTGCTGTTCCTCGTCACGCTGGCGATCTGCCTGCCGACCCTGTATCTGTTCAACCTCGTCTTCGGCGCCCGGCTCTCGGTGCGCCAGGCGGTGGCGCTGGTCATGGTCGCGATCACCGTCACCTCCATGCTTGCCGCCGCATTCGCGCCCATCAGCCTCTTCTTCCTCATCACGGCGCCGGACTACGGCTTCTTCAAGCTGCTCAACGTGGCGATCCTCAGCCTGTCCGCCGTGGTCGGGCTGCGGTTCCTCACGGGTGGAATGCACGCACTCAGCGCGCACGGCCTCCTCTCCGGCGGTACGCCGACCGCTGCGGGCGCCGGTGCCGGCCCCGGCGGTGTGCCGCAGCCGGCCTCGGCCGAGCCGGGCGGAACGCCGCGGACCGCGGACGCCATGCCTACCGCGGTGGCCACGCCGGGCGGGCAGCCGGCGCCGGTGCCGGTGGGCGCCGGCGTGGGGGTGCCGAACGGCGGCGCGGGTCAGGCGGTACCGGCCGGAGCGCCGGTGTACGCCGTGCACGCCGGTGTCCCGGGGGCGCACCAGCCGGTCGTGGCGCACCAGCCGCTGCCTGGGCAGCAGTTCGTCGGCGTGCAGGCGCGGGCCCCGCGGCCCACGCCGGCGCCGCGCGAGGCCAGCATGACGCTGCTGTACATCTGGATCCTGCTCTTCGGCTTCGTGGGCACCCAACTGGCCTGGACGCTGCGGCCGTTCTTCGGTAGCCCGGGCGAGGATTTCGCCCTTTTCCGCAGCATTGAAGGCAATTTCTACGCGGAGATCATCCGCACGATCGCGCACCTGTGACGGAGCGCGTTCGGCCCGGTTGGAGAGCTGGGTCGGTCGCCTTGTCGAGTGGCGTGAATCGCCCGATTAATCCTGGAAAGGCCCTGCTCGGCGGCTCGACGATTACCCGAAGAAATGGCTACTGAGCTGCGGATATAACGCACCGTCGCGGCCGCGTGGCGGTTGCCGCTGGCTTGACACTCTCCCGATGCCTTCGATAGCGTCGGCGCCTGGCATTGGCCGGCAACACGGCGATTCGTCCCCTTCGGTCGGCGCGAGCCGGCTGGTCGGGCGTGCGCCGAAAAGGGCCTCGGCGCACTTGTCCGTCCGAGTCGGGTCGCCACGGAGAGACCCAGAGGAGGCAGCGTGACGCCCCGGCTCAGCGTGGTGGTGCCCTTCTACAACGTGGCGGCGTACATCGGCGACTGCCTCGACTCGCTGGCCCGGCAGACCTTCTCCGATTTCGAGGTCGTGCTGGTCGACGACGGTTCCCGCGACGACAGCGCCCAGGTGGCGAAGCTGTACTGCGAGCGGGACGACAGGTTCCGCCTCGTGACGCAGGAAAATCAGGGGCTCGGCCCGGCCCGCAACACCGGCACCGGCCACAGCGCGGGGGAGTACATCACCTTCGTCGACAGCGACGACCTGGTGCCGCCGCACGCGTACGAAATGATGATCCGCTCGCTGGACAGCACGGGGTCGTCAATCGCGGCCGGCAATGCCCGCCGCTTCAACAGCAACTCGGGCGTGCGCCCGTCCTGGCTGCACAGGATCCCCTTCGCGCGCGATCGGGAGGCGACCCACGTCTTCGAGTTCCCCGATCTGGCGCTCGACCGGATGGTGTGGAACAAGGTCTACCGGCGTTCGTTCTGGGACGCATTCGGCTACAGTTTCCCGCCGATCAGGTACGAGGATTACCCGGTCACCCTGAAAGCGCACATCGACGCCGTCACCGTCGATTGTCTCGCCTCTCCGGTCTATTACTGGCGCGAACGGGAATCCGGCGACTCGATCACCCAGCTGAGGTTCCACTACCCCAATCTGCGGGACCGGGTCGCCTCCGCGGAAATGGTGATGGACCTGCTGGACAAGAGCGCGCCCGAGCTGCGCGCCAAGGTCCACGCGCACTTCGGCCAGATCGACCTGGTGGCCCTGATGCAGGCGTTCGAGTCGGTGCCCGCACACGAGCTCGCCGCGCTGGTGGAGTTGGGCCAGCGCTTCATCGCCCGGCTCGACCGCGCCGCCCTGACGAAGCTGACGTCCTACGACCGGTTGCAGTACGAGGCCCTGCGAGTCGGTGACGCCGACCTGTTGCGGCGGCTCGCCGCCTTCCGGTCCGAAGGCGGCCTGCGGGGCGGCGCCCGCGCCCGGGCCCATCCGCTGCTGCCGTGGCGCTTCGAGAATCAGTACCCCGGGCTGTCCGACCCCCGGCGCGCGGTGCCCCGCAAGCTCTACCGGTTGTCCCGCGAGGCCCTCGACCTGCACACCACGGTGACCCGGCTGGAGTGGCAGGATTCCGCGCTCGTCGTACGCGGTACCGCCGAGGTGCGGCACCTGCCGCCGGACAGGCGGTCCCGGCTGGCGGTGGAGCTGGTGTCCGCGGCCGGCACGGTCAGCCTGCCGGTGGAGCGGTTCGACGCGCCGGACTCGCACGGTGAGATCGGCCCGGTCGGTTTCGAGGCCCGCGTGCCGGCCGACCGGCTGGCCGCCCTGGAGACCGACGACAAGACCGCCCACTTCGCCGTCGAGCTGGCCCGTGGCCCGCTGCGGCGGCGGGGCCCGCTGCGCCGCCTCGGCCCCGGCAACCCCGGGTGGGCGCCGGGTGCCTGGGTGGCGGAGGGCGTCTGGCTGCAGCCCGTCGCCGCCGGCAACGGCCGGCTCGTGCTCAAGCGGATCCCGCGCCCGTGGCACCTGCGCTCCGCCGAGGTCCGCGACGGGACGTTCGTCCTGACCGGCTGGTTGCCGGCCGAGGCCGTCGGCCCCCGACTCGTGCTCACCCGCGCGCACGCCGGCACGGAGCTGGCCGTCGACTTCCAGCTCCACCACGAGAACGACGGCTCCCGGTTCACCGCGACGGTGCCCATGGCCGCGCTGGTGGACCCGGCGCAGCCGGACGACCCGTTCCGGAAGATCACCACCCGCGTGCTCACCGTCATCAGCGGCACCGAGTCGCACCCCCTGCTCGCCACCGGGCTCGACCGGGCGGTGGCCGGCGTGCACCACTCCCGGCTGCTGACGCTCACCCGTTCGCCGGCGAACTTCGTGAGCCTCCAGGAGGAGCCGGTGCGGCTGGTGGCAGCCGAGGTCGACGTCGAGACCGGCGACGGCCGCCGGCGCCTCGTCGTGCGCGGCCGGTGGTGGGACACCGAGGTGGAGCACACGCTGGTGTGGCGCCGCTTCCTCGACGACTCCGACGACTACGTGGACGTCCGCTGCGACTTCTGGCTCGACGGTGGCCAGTGGTGGGCGATGGCCGACGTCGAGGAGTTGCTGCCGCCGGCGACGGTGGCACCGCGGCAACGGGCCGGCGCGTCGGGCAGCCTGGCCGACTGGGCGCTGTTCGCCGTGCCGGCCGGTGGTGCCGCGTACGCCCCCCAGGCGGACGCGTACCTTATCGGGCAGTTGCCCATCAGCGTCGACATCGGCACGCGGGCCGTGCGCCTCCAACCGCGCAACGGCACGCTACATCTCGAAGTGGTCAGGGCGGATGCATCACCACAATCACTACTACGGTCAGACGCACATCCTCGCGCGGTACTGCGGCCTCGATGATCAGCATCCACCGCGGTTGCGCGGTTATCTGCAGCACGGGTGGAACGTCGGCTGCGGGTGGAACCCGGTGCACGAGTTCTTCGACGGGGCGTGGCGGTTCGTGTGGAGCGACGCCCCGCGGCGGCGCGGGCACATGCTCGGCCGCCGCAACTACCACGCCGTCGGCGCCCCGTGGCTCTACCTCCAGCAGCTGGAGCCGGAGCTTGGCGTCGTCCCGGCGGAGGAGCGCAGCGGCACGCTGTGGTTCCTCTTCCACGGCTGGGAGGGCGGCAAGATCCAGGGCGATCACCGGCGGCTGATCGACGAGATCCGCGAGACCGAGCCGGGCCCGGTGACGTTCAGCCTGTATTACACCGAGTACGAGCGACGGGACGTCCGCCGGTTCTACGAGCAGGCGGGCTTCGACGTGATCTGTTTCGGCCGGCGCGGCTTCAACTACGAGGGCACCGACCGGCAGTTCCTCTACAAGCAGCTCGCTGCCCTGCGCCGGCACAAGCGGGTGGCGGCGAACCGGCTGTCGACGGCCGTCTTCTACGGCGTGGCCGCCGGCTGCCAACCGGCGGTGTACGGCGACCCGATGGAGATGGCGGGCGAGAACCCGGTCTTCGGCGGGACCGCCCGCATCGCCCGGCTGTGGCCGGAGTTGCTCGGCAAGGACATCGACCTCAAGACGGCGCGCGAGATCACCGACCACGAGCTGGGACGGCCCTGGATGATGTCGGAGGCGGAGATGCGGATGCTCTTCGATTGGCGGGACCGTGACTGAGCCCGGCGGGACGGCGGTCGACGTCGTCCGTGGCGAGATGCAGCCGTGGACGGATTACGCGGGCGCCGTCCGGCCGCCCGGCGGCGTGGTGCTCCGGCGCCTGCTCGCCGACGTCCTCCCCGACGGCGTGGCCCGCGCCCTGATCGTCGGCCCGCACGACGATGACGTGGTCGAGCACGTCGCGGCCCGCGCTGCGCGGCTGACCGTCCTGCTCCGCTCGGTCACCGACGCCGCCGCGCTGCGCGAGCGGCTGGCCGCCGCGCTGCCGGAGCGGGACGCCGCCGGTCAGGTCGCCGTCGTCGCCGGCGCGCTGGACGGGCTGGCCGACCGCGCGGACGGCCCGTACGACCTGATCGTCGCCGCGGACGGCCTGGACCGGGTGCTCGGGCCGGACAGCCGGGACCTCGACTGGCCGGCCAGGCTCGCGGCCCTCGCCGGGCTGGCCGGCGCCGGCGCGGTCGTCGTGGTGGGCTGCGCGAACGAATTCGCCCTCACCGAGGTGCTCGACCGACGGCCGGCCCACGAGCGGCACGGCGACGAGGAGTGGCGGCCGATCCACGACGATCCCAG
>DASQDS010000054.1:0-1603 GCA_035634075.1 Pilimelia sp.
CGTGGCGGTGGCCGCAGGCGCCGAGCCGGTCGGCGGGCGGGAGCTGCTCGCGCGGCTGATGGGGGCCGGCCTCCGGCTCAAGAAGGGGCACGCCCCCTCAGCAGGCTGAGCTCGGCGGCGAGGTTGGCCCGTGCCCGCGGCGTCCACCCGGCGGCGACGGCCGGCAGCCGGTACAGCGTGGGCAGCGCGAGCAGGTGCTCGAGGACGGCGGTGCGCCCGGCGGTGAACTCGGCGTCGGACAGGTGGCCGTACTCCTCGCGCACCGCGGAGGCGTAGGCGGCGTAGGCCTCGGGCGGGCCGGCCAGCACCGCGAGGTCGGCGTCGCAGAGCACCGCGCCGTTCGCGTCGTCCGGCGCCGGGTCGTGGCCGGCGGTCAGCAGCACCAGCCGGGCCACCTCCTCGACCCGCTCGGCGGTCACCAGTCCGCGCAGGCCGGCCCGCGCCCGCTCGGCACTGACCTGTTCGTTGTCGCTGCGGCGGGGGTCGTAGACGACGTCGTGGTACCAGGCGGCCAGCCGCACCGCGTCGGGGTCGGTCGCGGCGCCGGCCAGCTCACCGACCAGCCCGAGGACGGCGGCCAGGTGCGCGAGGTCGTGGTAGCGGCGGTGCGGCTCGCCCCACGCGGCGACGACCGCAGCCCACTCGGTGCGGGAGGTGGGGGAGTCACCGGCGAGCCGCGCCCAGGCCTCGAACCCGACGAGGGTCACGCGACCCCGCAGGCGCGCAGGGTCAGCAGCGCGAACGCCCGGGCCGCGGTGACCAGCTCGCCCACCGGCACGTGCTCCAGCGGCCCGTGCGCCAGGCGCAGGTCGCCGGGGCCGTAGTGCAGGGTCGGCACCCAGGCCGCGGCGTAGAGCCGCAGGTCGCTGCCGGCCGGGAGGGCCTGCTCGGGCGGCACGTCCGCGCCGGTGTCGGCGACCGCCCGCTGGACGGCGGGCAGCAGCGGGTGACCGTCGGGCAGCGCCCCGCTGGCGAAGGTGCCGCCGGTCCAGGTCAGCTGCACCGGGTGCCCGGCCAGCCACGGGTCGGCCGCGCAGACGTCGGCCAGCCGGGCCTCCAGAGCGGCCCGGGCCGCGGCGACGTCCTCGCCGAGGCGGACGCCGTAGCGCCCGTCGGCGACCAGCCGCTCGGGCACCGAGCTCGCCCAGTCGCCGGCCCGCACCCGCCCGATGCTGATGCCGTAGGGGTACGGGACGTCGCCGAAGCGTGGGTCGGCGCCGGCCTGCCGCTCGGCCTCGCACGCGCGCAGCCCGGCGTGCACGCCGGCGAACCGCTCGACCGCGCTCACCCCGCGGTCGCGGTGGGCGGCGTGCGCGGCCCGGCCGGTCACCTCCAGCCGGAAGGTCAGCGCCCCGGCGTTGGCGGTGACCACCGCGCCGGCGGTCGGCTCGGGGATGACGCAGACCTCGCCGCGGGGCCCGCGCCGCAGGGCCGCCCAGGCGCCGAGGCCGCCGTCCTCCTCGCCGACGACCGCGTGCACCGCGACCGGCCGGGCCAGCCGCACCCCCGCCGTCCGGACGGCGGCCAGCGCGGCGAGGGCGGCTACGACGCCGGCCTTCATGTCGCAGGACCCGCGGCCGTGGACCGCACCGTCGGCGACCCG
>DASQDS010000055.1:0-2420 GCA_035634075.1 Pilimelia sp.
CTGGCCCTGCACACCCTCGCCGCGCTGCGTCGGCGGCGGGGCAACCACGCACCGAAGGAGAGATGACCTTGCGCACCGACTACACCGAGGTGTTCCAGGACACCGACGCGGTCGAGAAGTACGAGCACGTCGTGTACGCCCCGGACAGCTACTCCTCGGCGGTCAGCCGCCGCCAGCACGCCTTCCTGCGGGGCCTGGCCAAGCGCGCGTTCCCGTACCGGCGGCCGGTGCAGCACGACTTCGCCTGCGGCACCGGCCGGGCGATCCGGTTGCTGCACGGCCTCGTCCGCACCGCGCACGGCTACGACACGTCGGCCGCCATGCTGGCCAAGGCCGGCGAGGTCGGGGCGTACGCCGAGCTGCACCACATCGCCCCCGACGGCCCGCTGCCGGCCCCCGCGGAGAGCGACGGGCCGGCCATCGTCACGATTTTCCGGCTGCTGCTCAACGTCGGCGACGACGTGCGGGACCGCGCGATCGCCTTCGCCGCGCGGGCGCTGCCGCACTACGACGCCGGGCTGCTGGTCGTGGAGAACCACGGCAACCGCAGCTCGCTGCGGCACCTGCGGCACCGCCGGCGGGCCGGCCAGGGCTGGTACGCCGAGCTGTCCCACGAGCAGGTGGCCACGCTGCTGGCCCGGCACGGCTTCACGGTGGTGGAGCGGCGGGGCTTCGCCATGTTCCCGCAGGGCTGGTACGGGCGCCGGTGGCTGCGCCCCGCGGCCCGCGCTGTGGACGACGTGTGCAGCCGGCTCGGCTGGTTCAGCGGGTACGCGGTGACGGTGCTCTACGTGGCCCGCCGCACCCGGCCCGCGCCGGCGCAGCCGTCCCCGCCCGCCCACCCCGACGCCACCTCCTGGTGATCCGGTGCGGAACCCGCGCCCGCTGACCGCCGTCCGGCGTACCCTCGCCGCCGTTGTCGTGGTCGTGGTGGCCGCGACAGGCTGCAGCGGCCCTCGCACCGCGCCGCCCGAGCCGGCGCCGTCGCCGGACCTCAGCCGGCGGCCGACCCCGGTGGCCACCCGGTCCGGCCCGTTCGCGGCCGGGCCGGTGGCCCCGCCCGCCACCGGCGCCTACCTCGGCGCCTGGGTCCGGCCCGCCAAGCTCAGCCAGGCCGGCCGGTTGTCCGCGGTACGCGGGCTGGAGGGCGCGCTGGACCGGCGGCTGCGGATCGTGAACACGTACCGCCGCTTCGAGGAGCACTTCGGCACCGCGTCCGACCGGATCTTCGTGCGGCAGGGTAAGACGATCATGCTCAGCTGGGCGTCCGGCGACACCCGGTCGATCACGTCCGGCCTGCACGACGACCTGATCCGCGCGCAGGCACGCCGGGTGCGGGGGGTGCGGGCGCCGATCCTGCTGCGCTTCCGCTGGGAGATGGACCGGCCCAACCTGCGCGCCACCATGTGGTCGGCGGCGGACTTCATCGCGGCCTGGCGGCACGTCCGGGAGATCTTCGCCGAGGAGCGGGTGCGCAACGCGTCGTGGGTGTGGTGCCCGACCGCCGAGGGGTTCATGCGCGGCGAGGCGCCGGCGTTCTACCCCGGTGACGACGCTGTCGACTGGACCTGCGTGGACGTCTACGCCGGCCACAGCTTCCGCTCGCTGGGCGACCTGCTGGCGCCGTTCCTCGCCTGGGCGGCGCAGCGGCCGAAGCCGATCATCCTCGGGGAGTTCGGCGTGGCCCGGGCGTGGGGGTCGACGCAGCGGGCCGCGTGGCTGCGCGACGCGGCCCGCACCATCAAGGCCAACCGGCAGATCCGGGCGGTGTGCTACTTCGAGTCCAACCCGGACGGTAACGGTGCCGAGCAGCAGTTCCGGCTCTCCGACGACGCCCCCGCGTTCCGGGCGTTCGCCCGGCTGACCCGCGACCCGTACTTCAACCCCGGCCGCACCCGGCGGCCGGCGCCGTAACGCCGAACTGTGAACGTTTGTTGTTGCCCGGGCGACAACAAACGTTCACAGTTCGGCGCAGATCGGTGCCGGGCGGTCGCTCAGGGCCGCGGCGGGCGCTGTCCGCGGCAGCGCGCGGCGCATGCGCCGGCCAGCAGCCGCAGCGCGTACGGGGCGTCGTGGCGGACGTACCTGCCGGCCAGCCGGCGGGGTTCGCTGGCCAGCCGGTGCGCCCACTCCAGGCCGGTGCGCTGCATCCAGCGCGGCGCCCGCACCTGGTCGCCGGCGACGAAGTTCACCGCCGCCCCGCAGCCGAGGAACCAGGTGAACGGCAGCTCGGCCCGCAGCGTGTCGATGACCCGCTCCTGCTTGGGGAAGCCGACGCCGACGTACACGAGGTCGGGCTTGGCCTCGACCACCGCCCGGCGGACCCGCGCCAGGGCCGCCGGGTCGCGGTCGAACCCGTACGCGGGGCTGTGCGCACCGGCGACCCGCAGCCCGGGGCTGGCCGAGAGCAGCCGCGCCGC
>DASQDS010000056.1:0-9604 GCA_035634075.1 Pilimelia sp.
GCTCGGCGCGGTCGCGTTGGCGGCGGCCTTCCGGGCCGGTAGAAGCCACCGGGCACTGTACGTCGGCCGGGCCGCACTCGGCGCACTGTTCATCGGCGCCGGCGCTCTGGTGAACCTGGTCTACCTGCTGACCGGCGCGGACTACGGCAGTTTCGCCGATGCCGCCCACCTGGCATTCGTCCGGGACACCTGGCATTCCGTGGTGGCACCACGGCAAGCCCTCTTCATCGGCTTGCTGATCGCCTACGAGATCATGGTGGGTGTGCTGATTCTCAGCGGAGGACGACGAACAGAGCTGGGCCTCGTCGGCGCCATCGGCATGCACCTCGGGCTGCTCGTGTTCGGCTGGGTCATGACGATCTGGGCTGCGACCATGCTCATCGCGTTCGGGTTGCTGCTACGGCCGCAACGACGCCTCACCGCAACGGCCGTCCACAAGAGTCGAGAGCTTGCAAACCTCCATCCCCATCGGTGACTCTATGCCCGAACGCGCTGGCGTTGCGACGGGTTTCCCTGTCGGCGGTGGCTCAGGCGTGCCGCCCGCTGGGAATTTCCGGTCCGCAAAGCGCTCACTCGTCCGGGGTCACCAGGACGTCGGACAGCGGGCGGCGAGGGGTGGCGGCGGCGGGTCGGCCGTACCCGATGCGCAGAATCATCTGCGCCCAGATGCCCCTGGTCGTGTCGCTCAGTTGTTTGCGGATGGCGGGTATCTCGACCGGTTGGCTGATCGGTGTGGTGGCCAGCTTCAGCGAGGTCGCGGTCAGTAGGACCCGCTGCAGCGCCTGTCCGGCGCAGACCCAGGCTGTGCGGTCCTCACCGACCGTGGCCAGCACCATGATGGTCGGATGCTGCTCGAATGTCTCGGTCGCCCTGGTGAGATGGGGTTGCAGCAGCCCGAAGTCCCGGATGGGCATGATCTCCCAGGCGTCCCACGGGCCGATCGCCGACGGGGGTATGCCGTCGTGGTGCAGGGTGCGGTGGGTGGTCCAGCGGGCCAGCTCCGCGCGGTATCCGCCGGTGGCGCGTTGCCTGCGGTCGGCGGCTTGAGACAGGCTGACGATCGCGTTGCGGCTGACCGGATTCGCCACGGTCAGCACGGCGGACGATTGCCGGGCGGCGTCGGTCAGACGCTCGAGCGCGTCGGTAGGGACAACGTCCGGGGCGAACGGGTACCGGTTGGTGTGCCGGCGCGGGATCGCGGCGACTAGCGCTTGCACGGCAGGGCTGCACGCCGCTGCGTTTCCTGCCCTGACTCGGGCTACCAGGTCGGGCACTCCGGCATCGGGAAAGAGGACGGTTTCCGGCACGTAGCCGGCCCCGCGCAGGGCCAGCCCGAGGGTGAACACGGCCGCCCCGACGCTGATCAGCAGTTCGCGGCCAGTCGGGTCGAGCACCTCAAGCTGTCGGTGCCGATCGGCATACACGTCCACCACGCCCTCGCCGACCATAAACAGCCACGGCTGACTGTTGTGCAACGACGGTGCCGCGGTAGCCGACCGAATGCAGCCCTCGATGGTCTCGCGCGAGGGCAGCAAAGGCTGATCGCCACCCTGCCGTACGGTGCGCCTGTCAGTCATGGCCCCTCCCATCGCCCGGCTACGGCCGCGCTGTAACCCGCGCTTGCTGTCACGCCGCCTCGACCGTCGCGCCGCGCTGGGATCCGTTCCACGTCGATGTCGGTCGACCGCCTTCTACTCATCATCGGTACGTCGTCCGCCAACAACGGTGCACTCCCAGCATCAGCGGCGAGCGCAGGGACAGGAAGGGCCATCCGGCCCTTCGCCGCGACGCAGGCAGACGCCCAGGCGATGGTGGCGGATGCACTCCCACACGCCGGGTGCCTCATCAATCTGCGCTGACAGTCCCGACAAGGCCGATCGGCACACCTGCTCACCGTCGCTTCGGCAGCGCCGCGGCTGGGGCCGGCTCGGGTGGCAAGTGATCACGGGACCAAAGGCCCTGTCCGCCGGACGCAACCGCCGGACAAGCTCGAAGTGCCGCCGCAGCACCGCTGTCGTCGTAACCGGCAGCGGTAGTGCGGACCGCGGCACGACGCGGCTGCGGCCGGTCTCAGCGGGCGCTTCAATCCCGCGGGCCAGGGCCACCGAACGGGAGTAACTGTGAAGCAGAAACGGATGAGGGTATGGGTAAGCAGCCTCGGGTAATGGCCCGCAAGACGCGCAAGGCTCAGGCGGCCATCGCTGCGCAGCGCGGCCGGCAGATCAACTGGGTGCTCGCTCTTGGCGGATTGATCATCGTCGGTCTGGTGGCCGCGATCGGGGTCGTGGTGTTCAACGCGACGAACGCCGACGAGCCTGGGGCCGGCGGTGGGAGGCTGGTCGTCCCGGCGAATCTCACCGCGTCCGGGGCGATCCTGGTCGGCCAGCCCGCCGCGCCGGCGACCGTGGAGATCTACCTGGACTACATGTGCCCGGCCTGCGGCCAGTTCGAGCAGGCCAACGGCCACGAACTGGACCGGCTGGTCCAAGCTGGCACGGCCAAAGTGGAGCTGCGTCCGATCTCGTTCCTGGACCGCACCTCCCAGGGCACCAGGTACTCCACCCGGGCCGCCAACGCGATGGCCACGGTCGCCGACCGCGCCCCGGACCGCGTGTGGGCCTTCAACAACGCGTTGTACGACGACCAACCTCGCGAAGGCACCCGGGGACTCAGCGACCAGCAGATCGCCGACCTGGCCACCCGGGCCGGAGTCGGCCGGGACGTGGTGGACGCGTTCGACAAACGGGTCTACGAACCATGGGTGGCCAAGGTGACCGAGACCGCGTTCGGCACGGGCGTGCAGGGCACCCCGACGGTGAAGATCAACGGCACGGTGTTCGCGGGCGACGTGTACCGCACGGGCCCGCTGACCCAGGCCATCGAGGCCGCGGCCAGGAGCGGCACGTAGTGCCCGGACTGCTGAGCACGCTCGATCGCGTCCGGAACGCCGACGCCTGGATCTTCGGCACCATGTTGCTCTCGTCGGTACTCAGCCTGCTCGCCTCGTTCGTGCTGTCGGTCGACGCACTTCGGCTGGCCGCCGACCCCACCGCGGAGCTGTCCTGCAACATCAACGCGGTGATCAGCTGCGGCACGGTCGCCGCCTCCTGGCAGTCGCAGCTGCTCGGCTTCCCCAACGCCTTCCTCGGCCTGATCGCCGAACCGGTGGTGATCACCATCGCGGTGGCCTGCCTGGGCGGGGTCCGCTTCCCGCGCTGGTTCATGTTCGCCGCCCAGGTGGTCTACGCCATCGGACTGGGTTTCGCGTACTGGCTGTTCTACCAGTCGATGTTCCATATCGGCGCGCTCTGCCCGTGGTGTCTACTGGTGACCGTCTCCACCACCCTGGTGTTCGCCACCCTGACCCACGTCAACATCCGCCACAACAACCTGTTCCTGCCGGCCCGGTCGCGCGCGGCCCTGGTCCGAGGGCTGCGGGCCAACCTCGACCTTGTCGTCGTGGTGATCTGGCTGCTGATCCTCGCCCTGGCGGTCGTAGTCAAGTACGGCGACCTGCTGTTCGGTTAAGGGCGCGTCTCATTTGGATGGTTGTGGTTGTGCGGCATGATCTGGGATTGTGATCGAGGACATGGTCCGGACTTGGGCGCCGGACGATCTATGGGACATCGCTTCACCGGCAGCGTCCGAGACCACCGTCTTCGACCGAGCGCCGTTGCGCACGTTCGTCGACTCGCGGCCCGGTTCGGCCTGATTCTTCTCGTGACCGAGGTGTTCGGTCGTTTCCTCGTTCAGCGCTGTTTCGAGGACATTCTTGGTGAACAGCTTCAACAGTCCGTTCGGGCCGGTCAGCTCCAACCCGCGGGCCCTGGCCTCGGCCACCATCGCCGCCGCAGCGGCCTGCTCCGGCGACAGCTGCCGCCCCTCACCGTCGATCTTCTTCCGTGGACGCACAACACTCGATGTCATCACTCGCGGTGCCCATCCCGCCGGACCTCAGCCCGGCGTGTCGGGCCAGAAACACCGTCCGCGGCACACTCCCGTACGATGCATCGCGGAGTGCCGGGAAGCCTGGTCGGCGAGTCGTCGACCCGTGGAGGCGTCATGGTTGCCCGCCCGCCGCACCTTCTCCGAGCCGTGCACCCCTCGGCGCCGCTCGGCGCCGCTCGTCTCGGACACTGCGATGCCCTGTCACCTTCGTCCCTCCGTAGAGGAGCTGGCATGACCACGTCGACCGAGGCGATCTCCATCGCCGCGTTGAGCAAGTCGTTCGGCGGCGCCAAGGCGCTGGACGGGCTGGATCTGAGCGTGGCGGCCGGCGAGGTGCACGGTTTCCTGGGACCGAACGGCAGCGGGAAGACCACCACCATCCGGGTGCTGCTCGGCCTGCTGCGCCCCGACGCCGGCCGGGTGCGGATGCTGGGCGGTGATCCCTGGCGCGACGCGGTCGCGCTGCACCGCCGCCTGGCATACGTGCCCGGCGACGTCACGCTGTGGCCGGGCATCAGCGGTGGTGAGGTCATCGACCTGCTCGGCCGGATGCGCGGCGGGCTCGACCGGCACCGGCGCGACGAGTTGCTGGAGCGCTTCGATCTGGACCCGCGCAAGAAGGCCCGCACCTATTCCAAGGGCAACCGGCAGAAGGTCGCGTTGATCGCCGCGCTGGCCTCGGACGCTGAGTTGCTGCTGCTGGACGAGCCGACCTCGGGCTTGGACCCGCTGATGGAGTCGGTGTTCCAGCAGTGCATCCAGGAGGTGAAGCTGCAGGGCCGCACGGTGCTGCTGTCCAGCCACATCCTCGCCGAGGTCGAGGCGCTGTGCGACCGGGTGAGCATCATCCGGCTGGGCCGCACCGTCGAATCCGGCACGCTGGCCGAACTGCGGCACCTGACCCGTACGGCCATCGCGGTGCAGACAACCCAGCCGCTGACCGCGCTGGACGGTCTACCCGGGGTACACGACGTGCTGATCGAGGACCACCACGCCCGCTTCGATGTCGACACCGCCCAGCTCGACACCGTGATACGCCGGCTGGCGCCGCTGGGGGTGCGCAGCCTGACCAGCACACCACCCACCCTGGAGGAGCTGTTCCTGCGCCACTACGGCGACGAGCAGACGGCTGACGGGAAGGCGGCGTCATGACCGGCACGTTGAGCCTGTTGCGGTTCATGCTTCGCCGGGAACGGGCCGGCCTGCCGTGGTGGCTGCTGGGAGCCACGCTGCTGGTGCTGGTGCAGTCGACGCAGAGCCAGAACCTGTACGGCAGCCCCGAGGCGCTGCAGCGGCTGCGCCAGACGATCGGCGGCAACACCGCGGTGATCGCGATGAATGGGCCGCCCCGGCTGCTGGAGTCGATCGGCGGGGAGGTCGTGTTCGAGATCTTCGCGTTCGTCGCGATCGTGGTCGCGTTGATGAGCATGTTCCTCATCGGCCGGCATACCCGCGCCGAGGAGGAGACCGGGCGCGCGGAGTTGATCCGCTCGGCCCGGGTCGGCCGGCATGCCCCGCTCGCGGCGGCGCTCGCCCTGGCCGTCCTGGCCAACCTCGCCGTCGGGGTACTTGTCGTCGCCACGGCGGCCGGCACGGGACTGCCGGTCACCGGCTCGCTGCTGTTCGGCGCCGCTATGGCCGGCGTGGGGATCGTGTTCGCCGCCCTCACCGCGGCCGCGGCGCAGGTCTTCGAGAACGTCCGGGCGGTGTACGGAACCGTCGGGCTCGTGCTTGGCGCCGCGTACGTCCTACGGGCCGCCGGGGACGTCGGCAGCGGCGCACTGTCCTGGGCTTCGCCCATCGGCTGGGGCCAGCGCACCTTTCCCTACGCCGGCGACCGTTGGTGGCCGCTGCTGCTCCCGCTGGCGGCGTCGGCGCTGCTGACAACGGCCGCGGTGGCTCTGCTGCAGCACCGCGACTTCGGCGCCGGCCTGGTCCCGTCCCGACCCGGCCGGGCCCAGGCAGCCGCGTCGCTGCGCAACGCCTACGCCCTGGCCTGGCGCCTGCAGCGGGGCAGCCTCATCGGATGGGCGGCAGGTCTGGGCCTGCTGGGTGTCGCGTACGGGTCGATCGCGGACACCATCGAGCAGTTCATCCGCGACAACCCGGAGATCGCCGAGTTCCTGCCAGGCGGAGCCGCCGACGTCGTTGACGCATACCTGGCGCTGACCGTGGGCATGGCGGCGCTTATTGCGGCGGCGTACGGCGTGGCCAGTGCCCTGCGGATCCGCGCCGAGGAGACCTCCGGCCGGGCGGAGCCGGTCCTGGCCACCGCGACCAGCCGACTGACCTGGCTGGCCGGCCACCTCAGCGTGGCCCTGGTCGGCACCGCTCTGGTACTGCTCGCCTTCGGTCTCGGCGAAGGCGCGGCGTACGGGTTGATCATTTCCGACGCCGGTCAGGTGCCACGGCTGGCCGGCGTTGCGCTCACGTACCTGCCGGCGGTCTGGCTGGTCATCGCCGTGGTGGTGGTGGCCCTCGGATGGGCGCCACGACCGTCCGCCGCACTGGGGTGGGTGACCGTCGGATACTGCGCGGTCGTCACACTCTTCGCCGACTCATTCGGACTGCCGGAATGGGTCCAACGGGCGTCACCGTTCGCCCACACGCCGCAAGTGCCGTTGGCGGACCTCGCACTCACGCCCCTCATCGTCATCGTCGGGCTTGCCGCGGCGGCCATGGGCGCCGGCTACGCCGGGCTGCGCCGCCGCGACGTCGGATACTGATGCAGGGCTCGTCGCCGTCGGTCAGGGAACGCCGAAGTGGTCGACGAGGTTCTAAACGCCACCCAACGCCGAGAGCCGGCGATCGCACCGGCACGAACGCCTCGCCGAACTCGGCCAGCGGCTCGACGCCATGCCCGGCGACGACCCGGCCGTCACCGACCTGCGCAGCGTCCTCGACCACCTGCTCCGGCGCAGCGTATGGATCGTCGGCGCGGGACGGCCCGCCTACGACATCGGCCCGCCCGCCTCGACCACGTCCTGGCCACCGGCCGTAACGTCAATGTGCTCGTCCTGGACACCGAAGAAGGACCTCGCTGCGCGCGCTATCGCCTACGGCAACGTGTACGTCGCACGCGCAGCGATCGGCGCCGACCGGAACAGACGCTGACTGCCCCGCGCGAGGCGCAGGCATAGGACGAACCGTCCCCGATCATCACGTACGCGCACTGCATCGCTCACGCATCGACATGCGAGGATGCCTACCGAGCAGCAACGCGCGGTCCGCACCCGATACTGGCCGCTGATCCGGTCCGACCCGGTCCTACGCGCCGCGGGCCACAACCCGTTCCTCCTCCCGGGTCGTCCGGCCCTGCCCGGCGCCGTCCGCCGGCGGCACCCTGGGTCCATGGGCGTCGAACGGGCGAGCAACACCGACCTGGGGTTCCTCGCGATGGACCGGGGAGGCGTGCCCGAGCAGTTCGCCGCCGTCCTCAAACTCGACCGCCGCATCGACCCGCGGACCGCCGAGCAGGTGCTCGCCACGCGCATCGCCGGACTGCCGCGGTTGCGGCAGAGACTAGTGCGTACGCCGCCGGGATGCGGCCGGCCGATCTGGGTCGATGACGAGGCGTTCCACATCGGCCGGCACGTACGATGGCTACGCACTCCGACACCCGGTGACGAGACGGCCCTGCTGGACGTGGTCCTTCCGCTGGTGACCGAGCGGCTCCCCCGCGACCGTCCGCTGTGGCGGGCGGCTGTGGTCGACGGGACGGCGATCGTGTTCGTGGTGCACCATGTGCTCGCCGACGGCATCGGCGGGCTCGCCCTGCTGAGCGGTCTCGCCGACCGGCCGGCCCCGCCGCAGTCCGTGCCCTTCCCACGGCGCCGGCCCGGAGCGGTACTGCTGGCGGCCGATGCCGCCCGGGCGCGCGCCGGCGCGGTACGCAACCTGGCCCGGTCATGCCGGCTGCTGCGAAGGTCCATGACCGCCGGGGGCGGCCTGCGTCCCGAACGTGTGGCGCCGAGTTCGCTACTTCGGCCCACCGGGCCCCGGCGGCGGGCCGTGACGGCACACGTCGATCTGGGCCGGCTGCGCGAGGTCGCCCACCGCCACCACGGCACGGCGAACGCCGCCCTGGTGAGCGCCGTGGCCGGCGGGCTGGGCCGGTTGCTGACAGCGCGTGGCGAGCAGATCGGCACGCTCGCTGTCGCGGTGCCGGTGGCCGGCCGGTCCGCCGCCGCGCCCGGCGACCTGGGCAACATGGTCAGCCCGATGCTCATGCACGTGCCGGTCACCGCGGCGCCCAGTGTCCGGATCGCCCGAATCGCTGGCGCGGTCCGGAGCCACCGACACCTGGCCACCGGCCCCCCGCCCTTCGGGCTGCTGGGGCCGGCCTTCCGGCTCGCCGCCGTGCTGGGGGGCTACCGCTGGTACATGAACCGCCAGCGACGCCTGCACACCGTGGTGAGCCATGTACGCGGACCCGAGCAGCCGCTGCACTTCGCCGGTGCGCTGATCCGCACGATCGTCCCCGTGGCCGTGGGCACGTCCGGCAGCATCACCGTCGCCTTCCAGGCGATCTCCTACGCCGGGACACTGACCGTCACCGCAGTGGCCGATCCGGACCAATTCCCCGACCTGGCGGACCTGGCAGAAGCGCTGCAGCAGGAGCTCGACAGCCTGGTGGACGACGACGGCGGTCGTGCCGCCTTATCCGGCGGCTGAATGAGCGGACGCCCGACGTTGGACGCGACCAACGCCGCCATCTCCGGTGGTACCGGTCCCGGTCCCGGTGCCGACGACGACGGCGGCTTGACGCCTCGGCGCCTCAACGCTGCTTGGTGCGCGGCGCCGACGGTCAGTTCCGGTCGGCTTGGAGCCAATCGCGGTAGGCGGCGACGGCGGTGGGCAGGGTCGGGAAGATCCGTTCAGATCCGACGGTATCCGTCAGCCCGTAGGCGTCCAGAGCGACCAGCAGATCCTGTTTCACCCGGGCGAGGGCGAACACGACGCCGCGGCCGGTCAGCTCGGCACGCAGGTTCTCCAGCGCGTCCAGCCCGGTCATGTCCACCTCGACGTTGGCCTCCACGTTGAGGACGAACCAGGCGACCGGCTCCGTCCGGTCGGCCACGGCCGCCAGGGCACGACGCCGAAAGTCCTCCGCGTTGGCGAAGAACAACGGTGAGTCGTAGCGGTAGACCAGCAGCCCCGGCACGGTGCTGGCCTGCGGGTAGTCGTCGATGTCGTGCATTCCGGCCAGGCCCGGCACGAAGCCCTGCACGGCGTCGTGTGGCCGCGCGACGCGGTGCAGCATCTCGGCCACCGACAGTCCGATGGCGAGCAGCACGCCGTACAGGATGTCGAAGACCAAGACGCCGGCGAGGGCGGCCAGGGCAAGCACGAGTTCGCTGCGGCGGAACGCGGCCAGCCGGCGGAATCCGTTCAGGTCGAACAGCCGGGTCGCCGCGTACACGATGATCGCGCCGAGGGCCGCGGTCGGGAACCGGGCAAGCAGCGGACCAGCGAAGAGCAGCACGGCCACCACGCCGGCCAGGGCGACCAGAGAGTATGCCTGGGTGCGCGCGCCGGCGGCCACGCCCAGCGCGGTGCGGCTGCCGCTGCTGCTGATCGGGAAGCCGCGCAGCAGGCCGGCGCCGATGTTCGCCGCGCCGAGCGCCAGCAGTTCCTGGTTCGCGTCGACCGGGTA
>DASQDS010000057.1:0-2675 GCA_035634075.1 Pilimelia sp.
CGACGGCGTCGCCGACCCGGACCTGTTCCAGCTCGGCGGCGAGGGAGTCGAACAGCTCGGCAGCCCACCGGCGCGGCGCGGCCAGCCACTGGGCGAAGTGCTGTGGCGTCGCCGGGCCGTACGCGTGCAGGTAGCGCCGGACGAGGCCAGCCAGGGCGTCGGCCGCCGGCATCGGCCGGAATCCGGGCAGCCACCGCCGCGGGCTGGTGTAGGTCGCCTTCCGCCCCCGGTTCGGGCCGAAGCACAGCGCGCCGCGGTGGGCGGCGACGTACATCACCTGCCGCCACCGGGGCCACCAGCCCTGGAACGCGGGCATGACCGGGTCCGCGGCCCAGGCGCCGGCCCGCGCCGCCACCTCTTCGGTGAGCTCGTCGACGGTGAGCTCGGCGTCCGCCAGCGCGGCCCCGACGGCCGCGACGACCTCGTCGGTCTGCCCGGGGGTCAGCCGGGCGGCGGGCGGCATGACCGGGCCCGCCACCGGCAGCGCCGCCAGCGCACCCGTCCAGAGCGGCAGGTCAAGGGCGGGCAACAGGTGTACGGTGCCGCGCGGCCCGAACGTCTTGACGAGGCTGCGCTCGGTCCACACCGCATCCCGTACGCCTGTCCGCGTGCCACCCGCGACGCGCAGCGCGACGGACACCTCGGCGGCGGACAGCACCTGGGCGTGGGCGCCGCACATCGCGCCGACCGCGTCGGCCGGGCCGCCGTCGCGGATCGGTGCGACAAGGGCGTGCCGGTCCAGCCGCCGGGCGCACACCTCGGCCCAGGACAGCTGCGGCAGGTCGAGGAGGGCTCCGGCGTCGGTCATAACCGCACGGTAGAGCGCGTAGCGGCCAGATCCTGTCCTACATCGCTGGCAAGCGGCGGCGGTGTCAGGAACCCGGCACGACGCCCCCGCGACAAACCGAAGGGCCGGCCCCTCAGCGGGAGTCGGCCCCTGCGTTTGTGCTGTTCAGCGTGGCGGAGGATACGAGATTCGAACTCGTGAGGGTTTTATCCCAACACGCTTTCCAAGCGTGCGCCCTAGGCCTCTAGGCGAATCCTCCGTCCGACAGGATACCCAAGCCCGCCGGCCGCGTGACGGCACCTCCCCGTCGCCGGCGCCGGGCGCCCGGTAGACTCGGTGGTACCCCTCGTGCGGCGTGATCCTGTGAACCTCCCCAGGGCCGGAAGGCAGCAAGGATAAGCGGGCTCTCACGGGTGCACGGGGGGCCTTCTTGTGTCCGGGCAGGTCGCCACCCGCCGTGATCAAGGGTTTCGTGCCGCCCCGGCCGGCGTGTCGTGGCACCGATCCCTTGATCACGCCCCGTCCGTGGCGGTGGGGTTGGCGTGTGGGGGTGTGGGGCGGAGAATGGCTCCGGCCGTTCGGGCAGGCGAGGAGGCAGGGCTGTGGCGCTGGCGCTCTACCGCAAGTATCGGCCGCGTTCGTTCGCCGAGCTCATCGGGCAGGAGCACGTCACCGAGCCGCTGTCGCAGGCGCTGCGCACCGGGCGGCTGCACCACGCGTACCTCTTCTCCGGCCCGCGCGGCTGCGGCAAGACCAGCAGCGCCCGCATCCTCGCCCGCTCGCTGAACTGCGAGCAGGGGCCCACCCCTGAGCCCTGCGGCGACTGCGAGAGCTGCCGCTCGCTGGCCACCGACGCCGGCTCGATCGACGTCATCGAGATCGACGCGGCCAGCCACGGCGGCGTGGACGACGCCCGGGAGCTGCGCGAGCGCGCGTTCTTCGCGCCGGCCGCGAGCCGCTTCAAGATCTATGTGATCGACGAGGCGCACATGGTCTCGACGCAGGGCTTCAACGCCCTGCTCAAGCTCGTCGAGGAGCCCCCGGAGTACGTCAAGTTCATCTTCGCCACCACCGAGCCCGACAAGGTCCTCGGCACGATCAAGTCGCGCACCCACCACTATCCCTTCCGGCTGATCCCGCCCCGCATCCTGCGCCCGTACCTCGAGCAGCTCTGCCAGGCCGAGGGCGTCCGGGTCGAGCCGTCGGTGTTCCCGCTGGTCGTGCGCGCCGGCGGCGGCAGCGCCCGGGATTCGCTGTCGGTGCTGGACCAGCTCATGGCCGGCGCTGGTGCGGACGGCGTCAGCTACCCCCGCGCGGTCGCCCTCCTCGGGGTCACCGACGCCGCGCTCATCGACGAGATGTGCGACGCGCTGGCCGCCGCCGACGGCGCGGCCGCGTACGTCACGATCGACCGGGTCGCCGAGGCCGGCCACGACCCGCGCCGGTTCGCCGGCGACCTGCTCGAACGCCTCCGCGACCTGATCGTCCTCCAGCAGGTGCCGGATGCGGCGGCGAAGGGCCTCATCGACGGCCCCACCGACCAGATCGAGCGGATGTCCGCCCAGGCCCAGCGGATGGGCCCCGCGACCCTGTCGCGCTGCGCCGACATCCTGCACACCGGCCTGGTGGAGATGCGCGGCACGACCGCGCCGCGTCTGCTGCTCGAGCTGGTCTGCGCGCGGATGTTGCTGCCCGGCGCGGAGGATTCCACCGGCTCGCTGCTGCAGCGCCTGGAGCGGATGGAGCGGCGGCTGTCGCTCGCGGGCGATGCCGCGCCGCCGCCGGCCGCCGGTTCCGCGCTCACAACAGCTGAGCCGGGTGTAGGCCGGCAGCCGGCGCGACCGGAGGCTGCCGACCCAGGGCCCCGGCCGGCCCCATCGACCGGACC
>DASQDS010000058.1:0-11613 GCA_035634075.1 Pilimelia sp.
GGGGCCGCAGGGGCCCGCCGTCACCAGCCAGGACCTGCTGCTGTACGACGTGCGGGCGAAGCGGACGGCCGTGGTGGCCGCGGGCGTCGGGCAGGTCGTCAGCCGCGCCGGCTGGCTGTGGTGGTCCACCGGCGAGGAGGAGCAGCTCCGCTGGCAGGCACTCGACCTGCGCACCCTGGTGGACTAGGGGAATCGGACCAGCGATGTGCGCGGGCGTCGACGGCGGGCGCCGCAACGCCCGCCGTCGAGTCACCGCCTGCCGGGTCCGCCGGACTCAACTGTCACAGTGCCGCTCTCCAATGCCTCCCGGAACAGCTGCGCGAGTTCCTCTGCACGGGCAGCGGTGACGCCGGCCCTCAACCTCACCAGGATGAGGCTGGGCGGGAAGTCGAGCGTCGTCGTGGCCCTGTCCACGTCGGACAATTCAAGCAACGCTCGCCACTCCGCGCCGGCCGGTTTGGTTAGTCTGATTGCGAACCCGCCGGTGGTCATGGCGCGGTTAAGATGGTAACACCGAGCCCACTGGCGATGGCGCTCTGATTGGTGAAGAAGACTTCCCAGAAGCACATCCGGACATCCACATTCCAAGGATTCGATTTGCCGCCCGCGCAAGCTGTCTTCTCAAGGATGGTGGCGCTGACGATCGCGCCGTGAAGGGTGAGGTTTCCGGTGGCCACCGAACGAGAGTAACCCGGTCCACCGCTGTCCCCCTCTCCAGCCAGGCCTATAGTAGTATCGCGGGCAGCGAGGTAGCCCGGTCCACGTCCGTGGTCATCATAGACATTGACGGCTGTCACCCTAGCCCCACAGACCTCCCCTGACATGCCCCCACCCGCGCACACAGCCTGGTTGAGCGCGACGTTCGCCTTGGCTGCGTAACTGCGGCCGTTCCCGGAGTCCCAGCCAAGAATATAGGTGTAGGGAGAGTAGTCACGGCCCGTGATCACCATCGAATCCGTGACGGTGTGCCCCCCGTTGGAGCGCCCGACCACGGCGTCATACGGCGTGATCCAATCCCGGTTGGCGCCACAGTGCTGGTCTGTGGTCATTCCACGGGTTCCTGACGCGGTTCGCACCGCGAAGCCGGTGGAGCAGTAACTGGACCCGGACTTGATAACGGAACCTCCCCAAAACGGCGAGGTGTCGGCATATCGTGACAGCGGCCGCAGCCGCGCCTTCTCCTCGACCTCCGCGGCGCCGAGGGCACGGAGCTGCGCCCGTTGGGCGGCCGTGGCGGACGGGTCGACGTACGCGCGCAGGCCCGTGAAGTCCGCCGTGCTGGAAACCACCGTCACCGGTATATCCGCCGCCGACGCCTTGCGGACCAGGGAGCGCGCCCGTACCCCGATCTCTTCCTGGTCGTACGGCACCTGCCTGATGGAGACGGTGGTCGCTCCCTGGTGTTGGTCTGACAAGGTGGCCAGCGCGGCTGGCTGACTGCCGGCCCAGAATACAGTCAACGAACGACCGTCAGTCGACAGCGATGCACCGGCCAGTCCACTCGGTCCACCCGGATCGATTTCCGACTGGATATCAGCCCACGCTCGCAAAAGAGTCGAGCCGTCGACCTCGGTCGCCGGCGCAGCCGCGGCTTCGGTCCCCGCCCATGGGAGCAAAATTCCCACGGCCGCGCCCAGCAACGATGTCGCTAACGCGCCGGCCACTTTGATCTTCGCCCTCATGAATCTCCCCATTTCCGTCTCGACGACTGGCTGGTGCGGCGGCAGATTGGCCGTGCCGCCCTTCGGCTTCGGCCCTGCGCCCCCGAACCGCCCGACAGGTATACGTCTGAGGGGCTCGGGAACACACGTCGGTCCACAAAAATCTTGCTCTAGGGTTTATCTGATCAATACGCGAGCTATACAGTGCCCGAAGGTGACTCGCACGGGGGGGTGCTGTGATCAGTGATTCGTCTCGTCCATCAGCCGCCATTAGCAATGATCTGTGGTCAGCCTTGGTCCGCCATCGGTCATATTTGATCAACTTGGCGCGCCGGCATGGCGTCACGTATCACGATGCCGAAGACGCGGCGAGCGAAACGATGCTGCGCGCCGTCACGTTCAGCCGCCTGGATGTCGGCAGGTTGCCGAGCTTCCTCGCCACTGCGCTTCGGCGGATCTGCGTAGATGAATTCAGGCGGTCAGTCCGCCAACGCGAGTTGCAGACGCGGTCGCGGCCGACCATGGCGGTAGAACCACCGGATGGACAGGTCGTGGCGAGACACGCGGCGCAGGCCATGCTGGCCGACGCGCATCTCACCCATCGGGAAACGGCGGTCTTGGTAAATGTGGCACTCGGCTACCCGCACGCCGACATCGCCCGCCGGCTGTCAATCAGTACCCGCGTATCGGAGGCGACCCTCTCGCGGGCCCGCGCGAAGGTGCGCGCCAAAATGACGCGCAAGAATCTCAGGGGCCGACAGTCATAAGCCAAAGGCGTTTCAGGCGTACAGGCGCTTGGCGTACTGCTCGCCGTAGTAGTCCTCGAGCTGTTCGAGCGTCTCGGGGGTCTGCAGGACGCTCTTGACGATCTGCGCCTGCGTCGGCAGCGCGTCGGGGCGCCAGGTCTCCGGCTGCCACAGCGCGGACCGCATGAACGCCTTGGCGCAGTGGAAGAAGACCTGCTCGATCTCCACCACGAGGGCCAGGATCGGGCGGTGTCCCTTGACCACCATCTCGTCGAAGAACGGCGCGTCGCGCAGCAGCCGGGCCCGCCCGTTGATCCGCAGCGTCTCGCCGCGGCCGGGCACCAGGAAGCACAGGCCGACATGCGGGTTGCGCAGCACGTTGTGGAAGCCGTCGGCGCGGCGGTTGCCCGGGCGCTCCGGCACGGCGATCGTCCGGTCGTCGAGCACCAGCGTGAAGCCGGGCGGGTCGCCCTTGGGCGAGACGTCGCAGGTGCCGTCCGCGCCGGCGGTGGCCAGCAGGCAGAACGGCGAGGCGGCCAGCCACTCCCGGTCGCGCTGGTGCAGCCGCGTCCGCTCCTTCGCGATCGCCCGGGGCACCGGCTCGCCGAGCAGCTCGCGCAGCTCCGCCTCGTCGGCGATGTCGACGTACCCGGTCGCGTTCACCTGCGTCATGCCGGCCTCCCCTGCGTCCGGAGCCGAGCCTAGATCGCACGATCCGGGGGCCTGCCACCGCATTTCCTCCACGTTGGGATGTTCTGCCGGCGTGTCGCCTTGACCAATCGGTCAGAAGTTGTCGCGCAGGTCACAGCGGTCCCGTTACCGTACAAGGGAAACGCGCGTATGCCCTGCTCCGGCGCCCGCCGGTGAGGTCCGCGCCCGGGATGGATGGGCTGGTGCGACCATGCACGGATCACCGCAGGCCGAGGGCGGCCGGCTGTCGGGCGTCACGTTCCTGACCGTCGCCGAGGTGGCGGCGCTCATGCGCGTTTCCAAGATGACCGTCTATCGCCTCGTGCACTCCGGCGAGCTGACCGCCGTCCGCGTCGGCCGCTCGTTCCGGGTCCCGGAGCAGGCCGTCCACGCCTACCTGCGGGACGCGTTCGGCCAGTCCGCCTGAGCCGCGCCACACCGCCCCGGGGGCGTGTTGGCCCTGCTGAGGCTGGACGGTTACCCTGGACGACGACTGCGACCCGCCCTTCGCGCTCCGTGCGCCGGGGGCGTTCCCGGCAGCCCCTCGAGCGGGCCGCCGTGGGGCGGGCCGCCTGTCCGCTGTCCAGACCGGACCGGCCCCAGCCCCCCGCGGAGCTGCCGGTCCGACCCGCGTTTCGTGTAGGAAAGGCTTTCGTATGGGCTCGGTCGTCAAGAAGCGCCGCAAGCGTATGGCCAAGAAGAAGCACCGCAAGCTGCTGCGCAAGACCCGCGTCCAGCGTCGCCGTCTCGGCAAGTGACGCCCGGGCCGGGCACCCTGCCCGGCCACGCGGCACGGTAGAACCTCGGAGGCGCACGTGGTGAGGTCGCGGCGATGACCACCGGCCCGACCCCGGGCACACCCGGGGTCGTCGTCGTGACCGGCGTCAGCCGGTTCCTGGGAGCGCAGGTGGCCGCCCGGCTCGCCGCGGACCCCCGCATCGAGCGCGTGATCGGGCTCGATCCGGCCGAGGCCAGCCCCGACGTCGCCCCGCTGCTCGGCGCGGTCGAGCACATCCGCGCCGACTGGCACGCCGCGCCCACCGCGATCGCCGAGCTCGACGCCGAGGTCGTCGTACACCTGGCGCTCGTCACCGCGCCGGACAGGCAGAACGGCGGCCGGGCGGCCATGAAGGAGCAGAACGTCATCGGCACGATGCAGCTACTTGCCGCCTGCCAGCAGGCGCCCCGGCTGCGCAAGCTGGTGGTGCGCTCCTCCACGGCGGCGTACGGCGCGTCCTTCCGCGACCCGGCCGTCTTCACCGAGGACACCGAGCCGCGGGCGGTCCCGCGGGGCGGCTTCGCCCGGGACATCCTCGACATCGAGGGGTACGTGCGCGGCTTCCGCCGCCGCCGACCGCACGTCTCGGCGACGGTCCTGCGCTTCGCCCCGGTGATCGGCTCCCGGCTGCACACCAGCCTCACCCGGTACTTCTCCTCCCCACTGGTGCCCACCGTCCTGGGGCGGGATCCGCGGCTGCAGTTCGTGCACGTCGACGACGCGCTGGAGGTCCTGCACCGCTCCGTCGTCCAGGACCACCCGGGCACGTTCAACGTGGCCGGACCCGGCACGCTGGCGCTGTCGCAGGCGATCCGGCGGGCCGGCCGCATCGCCGTACCCGTGCTGGAGCACGGTCTGTCGGCGGCGGCCGCGGCGGCCCGCGGCCTCGGCGTGGGCGTCGGCGGCTACGGCTTCGACCAGCTCGATCTCTTCGTGCACGGCCGGGTCGTCGACACGACGCGGCTGGTGACGGAGTACGGGTTCACGCCCCGCTCGACAGCCGCCGCGTTCGACGACTTCATCCGGGGGCACCAGGGCGGCAAGATCTTCGACGCGGAGGCCCTGGCCGGGGCGGAGCAGGCCGTGCTGGACGGCATCCGCAAGGTCCGCACCGCCCGCGCCGGCGCCGCCTCGGGCGGTGGCTCATGAACCCGGCTGAGCGGCTCGGTCGATTGGGGCCGTACCCGGCCGCCGGGGACGGCGGCGAGCGGACCAACGGCCACCACCCACCGGCCGTGCCCGAGGTCGCCGACGTGTGGGACCAGCGGGTGGCCAGCGGCCTGGCGTTCCTGCGGCGGCGGCTCACCGGGCAGTACGAGGTGGACGAGTTCGGCTTCGACCCCGAGCTGGCCGACGAGGTCTTCCAGCCGATCCTGCGGCTGCTCTACCGGGACTGGTTCCGCACGGAGGTCACCGGCGTCGAGCACCTGCCGGAGAAGGGCGCCGCGCTGGTGGTCGCCAACCACTCCGGCACGGTCGCCCTCGACGCGCTCATGCTGACGGTCGCGGTACACACCGAGCACCCCTGCGAGCGGTACCTGCGACTGCTCGGCGCCGACCTGGTCTTCCGGGCGCCCGTGCTCTCCGAGCTGGCCCGCAAGAGCGGCGCCACGGTCGCGTGCAACCCCGACGTGGAGCGGCTGCTCAGCAACGGCGAGCTGGTCGGCGTGTTCCCGGAGGGCTTCAAGGGCGTCGGCAAGCGCTACGCCGACCGCTACAAGCTGCAACGCTTCGGCCGGGGCGGCTTCGTCTCCGCGGCCCTGCGCACCGGCCGGCCCATCGTCCCGGTGGCGATCGTCGGGGCGGAGGAGACCTACCCGATGCTGGCCGACATCCAGCCGCTCGCGCGGCTGCTCGGCCTGCCGTACTTCCCGGTCACCCCGACGTTCCCGTGGCTCGGACCGCTCGGCCTGATCCCCCTGCCCAGCAAATGGATGATCGAATTCTGCCCGCCGATCTCCACCGAGCACATGGTCGACAACGCGGACGACCCGATGGTGGTCTTCAACCTCGCCGACCAGGTCCGCGAGACGATCCAGCAGACCGTCCACAAACTCCTCGAACGCCGCCCCGACCCCTTCGGCCCCTAACCGTCACGCTGCCGGGTCGGGCACCTCGAACCCGTAGTGGTGCGTTTGCGGGTGCACCGCGCCGCCGGCGCGGACGGCCTGGACCCGCAGGTTCACCGCGCCGCTGCGCTGAGGCGTCCAGGTGATCGTGGCCCGGCCGTTCTCGTCAGCCGCCACCTCGGTGACCGGGTCGCCGGAGGCGAACCTGTACCGGTACGCCACCGTGTCGGTCACGCCCGGCGGCGGCGAGAAGTGGAACGTCCCCTCGACGCCCACGCCGCCGGTCGACGGCCCGGTCTCCGGGTAGACGTCCGACCGCACGCCGGGCCAGGGGAAGAAGGTGCACGACCACGATGCGGAGCTGGACAGGAAACCGTTCGCACTCCGGCTCCGGACCCGGAGCTGGTGGCACCATTCGCCGGTCGCGGTGAACCGGATGTAGGCCGTCCCGTCCTCCTCCGCCGACACGGTCTGCGGGTCCTCGGAGTCGAGCGTGTACTCGTACTCGTACACGCCGGTGACGCCGGCCGCCGGGGAGACCTTCAGCACGACCTCCTGGCCCCATTCCGGCGGGCCGCCGAGGCGCTCGACGGTCGGGGACGACGACGGGATCATCGTCTCGTAGACGACCGTCTGTGACGTGTTCCCGGCCAGGTCGATCGCCCGCACCAGCAGCCTCGTCGGTCCGGCGCTCGGCGGGCTCAGCGAAACCGTGGCCGTCCCGCCAGGTGCGTTGGCCCGCACGGTGCCGGGCGAGCTGAACGGGTCCGCGCAGACGAGCTGTCCCACGTCGCCGCTGTGCTCGCAGCCGCTCACCGGCAGGAACGACCAGGAGTACTGGAAGCCGGCCACGTCCTTGTCGCCGCCGCCGGAGAAGGTGAACCGGCCCGGCTCGCCGACGGGTGCCGGGGTGCCGTGGCCGTCGGGCGGGTAGTTCGACGAGGTGACGGTCGGCGCGGACGGCCGGCTGACGTCGTACGTGAAGTAGCACTTCTTCGACCACGGCGAGGCGTCCAGGCCGTCGCCCACCCGGGCCTGCCAGGCGTACGTGACGCCGTCGGTCAACGCATCGTCCGGCAGGGACACCGTGTTCGCCCGGCCGGACCTGCCGCGTTCGTCGACATAAACGGTGCGGGCCCCCGGCTCGCCCGTGGGCCACACGGCGGCCTCCGTCCGCACCGCGTCCCAGTCGTCGGCATCGGTGCCGAGCACCTGCAGGCTGTTCGCGAAATGACCAAGGCGGGGGTACGGCTTCAGCGCCGTACACGCGAACCCGCCGTTGTAGAGGCGGTCGTTGTTGATCCGTGGCACCGAGTTGTAGCTGACGGTCATGGAGACGCCGCCGTACCAGTAGACCTCCCGGCCGTACGACGGGTCGGCCTCGTGCTCGGCGGCCACGCGGATCTCGAAGGTGACGTACCGCTGCTTCTTGGCCGCCGCGTCGAGCAGGCCGGGGCTCACGTCAAAGGCGAGGTCGGCGGAGCACGACCCCGCCGCCGTCACCTCGGCCAGCTTCGCCAGTGGGGCCGGCGCGCGCCGCCACGTCGGCGTGGCCGTGACCGCCTTCGTACGCCAGATCTCGACCGCACGCTTGGTGCAGTCCGCCGCGTTGCGCTCGCGGACGAAGACCTTCCCGCCGATGACCCGCCGATGCTCGAACCGGGACAGGTCGAACGTCGCGTACACCCGGGAGGTGTGCGCGACGCCCGCGTCGTCGACCCGCGTCCCGAGCGGTTGGTTGGTCTCATCCCCGGCGTCGTGGGCCTGGGTGGGCGTCGCGGAGTCGGTGTAGCCGAGCTGCACCGAGGGCGGAGACTCGTTGTGCGGCGCGGCGGCCGCCGGCGCCGCGGCCGTGGCGACCAGCCCGGCCGCCGTCAGCAAACCCACGGACACCGCCCGCACCACACGCCGCTGTCCTGTGCGGACCATGACGATCCCACCCCCGCTGCCCCCGGTCGCCCGGGCAGGCGACGGACCTCATCTAACCGGACGGCGCGCCGGGTTCGCTGTCAGGTTCCAGACCGTGGGCGGAACGGGGCGATCAGCCGGCGGACCTCGGTCGCCGCGCCCCAGTCGTCGTCGCCGTGCGCGATGATGCTGAGCAGTTCGCGCAGGTGCAGCAGCGGCATCCGGTCCCGCCAGCCGGGGGCCAGCCCGGCGTGCTCCTCGTACGCGGGGAAGAACGCCGCCGACTCGGGCGGGCGGTTGGCGCACCACATCATGCTCAGGTCCACCTCGGCCCAGGTGTACGACACCGCCGGGTCGATCAGTGCCGGCCCCCCGTCGGCGTCGGCGAGCACGTTGCCGGGCCACAGGTCGCCGTGCGTCAGGACCGGCGGCGCCGCGGGCACCAGCTCCGGCAGCCGGGCGCACAGGCGCTCCAGCGCCCGGCGGTCGTCGGCGTCGAACTCGGAGGCCACCAGCGGCTCCGGCAGCCAGCGCAGCACCCGGCGCTCGGCGAAGAACGCGTGGCCGTCGGTGTGCCAGCCGTTGTGCTGGCGCAGCCGGCCCAGCCACCCGTCCCGATGCCAGCCGAAGCGGTCCGCCGCCGTGGTGGTGTGCAGCACGGCCAGCATCCGGCCGAGCCGCTCCCAGTAGGCGGTACCGGCGGGCCAGGGCCACATCCGGTTGAGGACCAGCACGTCCCGGGTCGCCAGGAGCACCTCCGGCGTGGTCACCCCGTCGACCGAGCCGAGCGCGCTCAGCCCGTCGGCCTCCACCTCGAACAGGTCACCCATGGGCGCGTCGCCGGTCAGGGTCTTCGCGAAGACCTCCTCGCCGCCGGCCCGGACGACCAGCCCCGCCGCGGCGATCACCCCGCCGGTCACGGGCATCACCGAACGCACGTCCGTCAGCCCGGCCGCGGCCAGGCGCGCCTGGAGCAGGTCAAGATCGTCCACCGGACCATGGAAGCACACCGTGGCGGGCGCCACCGCGCCGGCCTTGGGGCGGTCGGGTCGCCGGCCGTGATGCCTGTGCGGCATCTTGATGCCTGAGGGGCAGCACGGCCGGGCGGGCCTCCGTCGCCCGGCCGGCGCCTGGTGCAGCGCGATGGCGGCGCCGGGCGCAGCGGCGAGACGCGTCCGGCCGGCCGTCATTCCGAGCGGAGGGCCACGACCGGGTCGAGCTTGCCGGCGCGTTGGGCCGGCACGACGCCGAACACGATGCCCACCACCGCCGATACGCCGAACGCCAGCGCCAGCGACCACCAGGTGATCGCGGCCGGCACCGGGGAGAGCGCGCCGACGAGCAGGGCCGCGCCGATGCCGAGGGCCATGCCGAGCACGCCGCCGATGGTGGTCAGCAGCACCGCCTCCAGCAGGAACTGCAGCCCGATGTCGCGGGGGCGGGCGCCGACGGCCTTGCGCAGCCCGATCTCCCGGGTCCGCTCGCGGACGGAGACCAGCATGATGTTGGAGACACCGACGCCGCCGACCAGCAGCGAGATGCCGGCGATAGCCGCGAGTACGCCGGTCAGGACGCCCAGGATGTCGCCGAGCACGCCGAGGATCTGCTCCTGCGTCACCGCGCTGAACTCGGTGTCCGGCTGGCGGCGGGTCAGCTCGGCGACGATCCGGTCGCCGAGATCGTCGATCCGTTCCCGGTCGGGCGCCTTCACGACGATCCCGTCCACCCGGTTCGTCCCAAGCAGCCGGTGCGCGGTGGTGACCGGAATGTGCACCTCGTCGTCGCGGTCCACCCCGAGGCTCTGCCCGAGGGGCGTGAAGACGCCGACCACCCGGAACCGGACCCCGGCGATCGTGACCTGCTGGCCGACCGCGTCCCGGTCGCCGAAGAGCTGGCGGGACACCGCCGCGCCGAGGACGGCGACCCGCCGGCCGGTGTCCACGTCGGAGCGGGACAGGTAGGTGCCCCGGCCCACCGTGCGGACGAACACCTGCGGGGTGGTCTCCAGCACGCCGAGCACGCTGGTGAACCGCGACTTCGTGCCCGCCCGCACCGTCTCGCCGGAGGTGACCGAGACGGCCACCCGCGAGCGGTCGCCGACGACCCGGGTCACCGCGTCCACGTCGGCGAGGGTCATCCGGGACACGGCGGGCGCGGAGCCGAAGTCGATGCGGCCCGGCACGACGATGAGCAGGTTCGACCCGAGCCCCTCGACCTGCTGCTCCACCTCCCGCTTGGCGCCGGTGCCGATGGCCACCAGCACGACCACGGCGCCGACGCCGATCACCACGCCCAGCATGGTGAGGCCGCTGCGGAGCCGGTTGGCGCGCAACGCCGCCAGGGCCACCCGCCAGGCCTCGACCAGCCTCACGCGTCGTCCCCCGGCCGGCGCGGCCGCGGCAGCCAGGACCCCGGCTCCGGCTCGGGCTCCGCCGACGGCTCCGGCTCGGTCGACGGCTCCGGCGGGGCCGGCTGCACGATCACGCCGTCGCGCATGACGATCTGCCGGTGGGCCCGCCCGGCCACCTCCATGTCGTGGGTGACCAGCACGACCGCCACCCCGGACTCGGCGTTCAGCTCCTCCAGCAGCGCGAGCACCGACTCGCCGGTGACGGTGTCCAGGTTGCCCGTCGGCTCGTCGGCCAGCAGCACTGACGGATCGGTGACCAGCGCCCGGGCGATCGCGACCCGCTGCTGCTCGCCGCCGGAGAGCTGGTTGGGGCGGTGCCCGGCCCGGTGCGCGAGCCCGACCCGGGCCAGCATCTCGGTCGCCCGGGCGCGGCGCTCGCGGGCGCCCAGGCCGCGGTAGACCAGCGGCAGTGCGACATTTTCCACGGCTGAGGTACGCGGCAGCAGGTGGAACGCCTGGAAGACGAAGCCGATGGTCTCGTTGCGCAGCTGGGCCATCTCCTGCGCGGAGAGGCCGGCGACGTCCCGCCCGCCGATCACCAGGCTGCCCGCCGATGGCCTGTCCAGCCCGCCGAGCAGGTGCATGAGCGTGGATTTGCCGGACCCGGACGGGCCCACGATCGCCATGTAGTCGGCGCGCGCGATGGTCAGCGACACCCCGCGCAGCGCCGGCACGGAGACGCCGTCCAGGTCGTAGGTGCGCGAGACGCCGTCGGCAACGATCGCGGGCGCCGTCACGGCACCTGCTGGCCCACGGTGACCAGGTCGGTGCCGCGGACGACGACCTGCTGGCCGTCGGCCACCCCGGAGACGATCTGCACCGCGTCCTGGCCCTGCACGCCGAGGGTGACCTCGACCCGCTCGGCCTTGCCGTCGCGCACCACCCACACGGCGTCGCGGCCGTCGGTGGAGAACACCGCGGCGGCCGGCACGGTCACGGTGTCGGCGGCCTCCCGGACGCGCAGGTGCGCCACGGCGCTCATGCCGGGCCGCGGGACGGGCGCCGGGCGGTCGTCGGCGAAGGTACCCGCACCGAGGGAGAGGCGCACCCGGTACGCGACGCCGCCGCGCGTGGACTGGGTGGGCAGCACGTCGACCGAGCTGACCCGCGCGGAGTAGGAGGCGCCGGTCGCCGCGTCGAGCTCGACGGTCGCCGGCAGCCCGGCCCGCACGAGCAGCACGTCGGTCTCGTCCACCTCGGCCAGCAGCCCCAGCTGCCCGGTGTCGACCACCGTCAGCACCGGCGTACCGGCCGTGACCAGCCCGCCGACCGGCACGGCGCCGTCCACCCCCGGCAGCGGGCCGGCGGCGCCGCCCGGGCCGCCGGCGGGCGCACCGCCGGCCGGGGCACC
>DASQDS010000059.1:0-1972 GCA_035634075.1 Pilimelia sp.
GCGCGACCTGTCGGCCATCGTCCGGGCCGGCCTGACGGGGACCCTGGCCCCGGCCGAAGAGGCCGTGCCGGGGACGGCGCTGCCCGCCGAGCGCGCGGGCCGGCCGGTCGTCGCCGCGCTGGTGGACCGGTACGCGGCCACCCGCGCACTGACCGACCCGGCGGGCGCGGCGCTGGGCTTCCTGACCGAGTACGCGCGCGTCCTGCTCACGCCGGTGCTGCGGCTGGCCACCCGGTTCGGCGTCGGCCTGGAGGCGCACCTGCAGAACTGCCTGCCCACCTTCGTGGCCGGCGTGCCCCACCGGATGGTGTTCCGCGACCTCGCCGGGCCGCGCCTGCACCGGCCGCGGCTCGCGGCGGCGGGCGTGGCGCTGCGGCTGTGGCCCGGTTCGGTGGTGGGCACGGACGACCTGGCCGCGATGCGGGCGAAGGTCGGCTACACCGCGCTCCAGGCGCACCTGGGCGAGCTGGTCGTCCGGCTGGCCGGCACGCACGGGCTGGATGAGGCGGCGGCGTGGCGGGCGGTGCGCTCGGTGCTGGACGAGGTGTTCGAGCCGCTGCGCGCCGACCCGGCGACGGCCGCCGCGGCCGAGGCGGACCACGCCGCGCTGACCGCGCCGGCCGTGCCGCACAAGGCGCTCGTCCGGATGCGGCTGGCCGGTGGCGGGGACGTCTACGTCCCCGTACACAATCCGTTGCATGCTGCCTGAGCCGGTCGCCGCCGCGCTGCGCGCCGCGGCGGTGCCTGTCTGCGCCTACGTCTACCAGCGGGCCGCCCTGCGCGCGGCGGCCGCCCGGCTGGGCGCCGAGCTACCCGCCGGCACAATCCTGTTGTACGCCGTCAAGGCCAACGGCCACCCCGACGTGGTCGCCACGCTGGCCGGCTGCCTCGATGGGCTGGAGGTGGCCTCGGGGGGCGAGCTGGCGCTGGCCGTGGCGGCCGGGGCGCGGCGGGTCGTCTTCGGCGGGCCGGCGAAGACCGACGCCGAGCTGGCCGCGGCGGTGGCCGCCGGCGCGTTGGTCAACGTGGAGAGCGCGCACGAGCTGCGCCGGCTGGCACTGGTCGCCGACCGGCTCCGGCCGGCCGCGCCGCCGCGCGTCGCGCTGCGGGTCAACCGGCCGGACGCCGCCCTCGCCGGCAGCCACGTCATGGCCGGCGCGCCGACCCCGTTCGGGATCGAGGAGGCGCAGCTCGGCGCCGCGCTGGCGCTCGCCCGCGGGCTGCCGTCCATCCGGGTCGTGGGCTTTCACCTGCACGCGGTGTCGAACAACACCGACGCCGGCGCGCACGCGGCGTTCATCGCGGCGGCGGCCCGCTGGGCGGCGACCACCGCCGTGCGGCACCGGCTGGCGCTGGAGTACGTCAACGTCGGCGGCGGGCTCGGCGTGGACTACCTCGGCGGCGGGGCGATGAGCCTGGCCGGCCTGCGAGACGGCCTCGCCGCCGCGGTCCACGCCCTGCCGGCCGGCGCGGAGCTGGTGCTCGAACCGGGCCGCTACCTCGCTGCCGAGGCCGGCTGGTACGCCGCCGAGGTGCTCGACCTGAAGCGCACCCACGGGCGGTGGTTCGCCGTGCTGCGCGGCGGCACGCACCACTTCCGGCTCCCCGCGGCCTGGGGCTACAGCCACCCGTTCACGGTGCTGCCCGTGCCGGCGTGGCCGTACCCGTTCGACCGGCCGGCGGTGCACGACGCGCGGGTGGACGCCGTCGGCGAGCTGTGCACGCCCCGGGACGTGTTGGCGCGCGACCAGCCGGTCGCCCGGCTGCGGGTCGGCGACGTGCTGGTCTTCGGGCTGGCCGGGGCGTACGGCTGGGACATCTCCCACCACGACTTCCTGCGCCACCCGCACCCGCAGATGCTGGTGGTCTGACCCACCTCCGGCGAAGGATGTACACCGGCCTCGATACCGGGGCCGATGCCCGGCCGGTCCCGGCCGGCGACCATGAGCGCGTGCGTACCCGAGCCCTCACC